>JANPJW010000043.1:0-25948 GCA_031425715.1 Chitinophagaceae bacterium
GTCTTGTCGTAGTTTACCGTGTGCTCAAACAATTTAGATTCAAATTTTCCTTCGCTGCGGAAACCAGCTAATTTGTTGTTGTTGGGAGAAGGTGTTCCCTGGCGCACGGTGCCCGGCCGGCGGGTGCCTTCTCCTTTGTCATTTGTTTTTTCTATGCCAAAATTAAAGCGGTACACCAGGCCATCCATGATTCTAAAATCAAGGTAAGCATTGCCTCTTATTTTAAAATTTCTTTGTTCAAATTGGTCCAGGCGTTGCAGTGCGGGCACGTTGGCCGTAAGTGTGCTTAGGTACGCATTGTTTAAACCAAGGCCCCAACCTTCGGGGTTTTCCGGACTAACGTAGCGACTGCCTTGCAGGGCTACTACCGGTGGCATGGTAATCATATCTACAAAAGGATTTACTCCTACACCGCCAGCGGCAATGGGGTCTTCTTTTGTCCAGCTGAACAACACATTTTGCCCAATGGTAAAACGGCCGAGCTTTGTATCGGTGTTAATTCTAAAACCAGAACGGGAAAAACTGTTGTCAATTACCGGTCCCCTGTTTTGAAAATGATTTCCACTCAAATAAAAATTTACTTTTTTCTTGATGGAGCCAGACATCCCAAGGTTGTATTCGCTAACGGCACCACGACGCAAAAATTCTTCTTGCCAGTCTGTATCTATGGCAGCATCAAACTCTGTGCTGAGAGAAGTGGGAACGGGTAAACCTCCTGCCTGGTAAAGACTGGTAGCCAGCGTGCGATATTCGGCTACATTCATCATATCGTAGCGGTTGCTCACTGCTTGTGTACCGCTTTTTACAGAACCGTTAAAAACAAGTGGCCCCTGTCTTCCTTTTTTAGTGGTGATGATGATTACGCCATTGGCTGCACGGCTTCCATAAATGGCGGCTGCCGAAGCATCTTTTAATATCTGGATAGATTCTATATCCTGCGGGTTAAAATCGGGCGTTGCATCGGTGTACATTCCATCAATAATATAGAGTGGGTTGTTGCCGGCAAAGGTACCTGCACCCCTGATGTCAATCTTGGCTGCACCACCCGGTGAGCCCGTATTGCGGACGGTTACACCGGCCACGAGACCTTGTATACTTTCTGCAACGGTGTTACTAACGTTGCGATTGGCAGCCGTAGGATTTACAATACCTACCGCACCTGTGAGGTCTTTTTTACGAACACTCTGGTAGCCTATTACCACAATTTCATCTAAGGCGCCAGCGGCAGAACCGAGGGTAACATCTACCGTATTGCTTGCGCCCACGGTGGCTTGCTGGTCTGCAAAACCTACATAACTAAATACCAACGTAGCGCCCGTAGCAGCGCTGATGGAAAAATTTCCGCCGGCATCTGTACTGGTGCCGGCACTCGTACCTTTTACAACCACCGACACACCACTAAGCGGTTGGTTGTTGGTGCCGGAAGTTACCCTGCCCGTAACGGTTTTTGTTTGAGCCATTGCAGGCAGTGAAATAAGAAAAGCAAGAAAAATAAAAAATACTCTTGAAAGCATTTTAACCAGGGTGCTGCGTTGCATGCGTGCAGGCTGGTAGTTGGTTGTTGGTAAATGATACATCATAGCAATCGATATAAGTGAGTAAGAAATTTTGATAAGAAAAACTTATGCTGGTTTGGTTAAGGTCCTTTATCCAGGATGTTGCGTTCGGCTTGGGTATGCATATTAATAAAATGGGAGCAACAGCTGTTTCCGCCTTGCGGAAGCTCACTGCTCTTTTGAAGTAAAGGATGTGGGGAATATTGATCTGCAAGCTGCACTACATCGTGCAACAACATTCTGCCGGGGGCAAGTATGATTTTGTTTGTGAACAAGCAGCGCAATCGTTTAGATGATCGTGAAAAAAATGTACAGAAAACAGCTTTCCCCAATTCTACTGTGAAGTAAGAATGATTCATCCGGATATCCTTGTCCATTCGTCTCAAAATTTTACCAATTTGTCGCAATAAATTTGTGGCACACAAGTGCAGCACCATAAATGGGCAAACTGTCATAATTTGTAATTGCTAATAAATGCTATTAACCTTGAAGCGGAAGTTTGTTTTGTTGCTGATTGTTTGCCTGCTGTCTATCCAAATGATGTATGGCCAGCAGGAATTTTATTTCCGCCATTACCAGGTAGAAAATGGCTTGTCTCACAATACAGTAATGTGCAGCCTTCAGGATGAAAAAGGATTTATCTGGCTGGGTACCAAGGATGGCCTGAACCGTTTTGACGGAAATGCTTTTAAGGTTTTCAGGCACAACGAAGAAAATGATAACAGCATTGGCAACGATTATATCCGCTGCCTTTACATCGATAAAAGCGGGCGAATGCTGGTGGGTACACAAAGAGGCCTGTATCAATACCACCCTGTAACAGAAAGTTTCTCCCCCATCGCATCATCCGGCAGCAAAAGCATCAAAGATGTTTGTGTAGACAAGGCAGGGAATATTTGGTACATAGCAGAAGGAACACTAATTTGCCAGCAGCCCAATAAAGCTGTGGTGTATGACAATGCCCAATATTTTTCTCCCACGGCACTTTGCATTACGAAGGATGGTAACCTATGGGTTTCTTCCTCTGACGGACAAATAAGAAAACTGAATGCAGCCGCCAACTCCTTTGCTGCCTTCCCCATTTTAAACAAGCAGCCGGCCGGCATAAGCTGGATAGAAAAAATGGTTGCTACCGACAACAACCGCATTTTGATTGGGACTTCTGCAGAAGGTTTGTATTCGTTTGACATTGCTACCGGCTCCGTAAAATCTATCATTGGTTATAACCAGGACAAGACGGGTATTTATGTAAGAGATATTTTGCAGATTGATGCAGATGAATATTGGATGGCAACAGAGTCGGGTATTTTTGTTTACAACGAAAAGAAAGCATCCATCATCAACCTTAAAAAAAATTACCACAACCCCTATTCTTTATCAGACAATGCTGTGTACACGCTGTGCAAAGACAAGGAAGGCGGCCTCTGGGCGGGCACTTATTTTGGCGGCATTAATTATTATGCGCAGGACCAGTTGCTGTTTCAAAAATATTTTCCTGATTACAGCAAAACCTCCATCAGCGGCAATGCCGTGAGGGAAATTGTAAAAGATAAATTTGGCAATCTTTGGATAGGCACAGAAGATGCAGGTCTTAATAAAATTGACAACAAAGGAGTGATTACGCACTTTATGCCTACGGGCAGCAATACATCCCTTTCTTATTACAATGTGCATGGCCTGCTGGCAGTAGATGATAAAATATGGGTGGGCACTTTTGAGCACGGGCTGGATGTACTGGATATTAGAACCGGTAAAGTAGTAAGGCACTATGCAGCCGGCAACAAACCCGGTGATCTTAGAAGCAATTTTATTTTCTCTTTGTACCAAACCGCCGACGGAACCATTTTGGTGGGCACCACTGCCGGTGTGTTCCGCTATGAAAAAAACCAGGATGCATTTACACCCATCCCTTCGTTGAATGGGTACACTTATAATATATTGGAAGACCATGAGGGTGTGTGGTGGTCTGCAACCATTGCAGATGGCGTAAAGTATTTTAACCCCAGCACAAAAGAGGCCGGGAGTTTTACGCACAACCCGCAAGACAAAAATAGCCTCAGCAACAACATGGTGAATGCGCTGTTTGAAGATGGGCAACACAATTTATGGATAGCCACAGAAGGGGGTGGTGTGTGCCGCCTAAGCCCTGACAGGAAGACGCTGAAGCGCTACAATACCCGCAACGGTTTCCCCAGCAATTTTGTGTTTAAGGTTTTGCAAGATGCCCAGGGACAATTATGGATCAGCACTTCCAAAGGCCTGGTTCAACTAGATCCTGCAAAAGAATCGATCAAAGTGTATACGAGTGTAAACGGGTTGTTGAACGACCAGTTCAATTATAACTCCGGCTATAAAGATGATTCGGGAAAAATGTATTTCGGCAGTGTAAAAGGAATGATCAGTTTTAAGCCCAACAACCTGCCACAAAATAATTTTAACCCGCCGGTTTATTTTACCGGCTTCCAGGTGAACAATGTAGAATTGGCCATTGATGCCAATGGCACTTTGCCCCAATCTATGCTTTATACAAAAGACATTCAACTATCCCACAACCAATCTTCTTTTAGTATTGACTTTGCAGCGCTGAGCCACACTGCTCCGCAAATGAACACCTATGCTTACAAAATGGAAGGCGTGGATACCGGCTGGACTTACCTGGAGAAAAATAGAAAAGTATATTTTACCGATCTCTCTGCCGGCAACTATACCTTTAAAGTAAAAGCAGCCAACAGCAGTGGGATATGGAACAACAAGGAGGCTTCGCTAAACATTACCATTCACCCTCCTTGGTGGCTTTCCACACCGGCCTATATGCTTTATTTTTCGCTGGCGGCCCTGCTCGCTTTTGTACTGTTCCGGTATTACCATAAGCATTTAAAAAAAGAAAATCAGCAGCGGATAGACCATCTTATTTTTGAAAAAGAAAAAGAAATCTACGACGCTAAAATGAAATTTTTTACCAACATTGCGCACGAAATACGCACACCGCTCACGCTCATAAAAGGTCCGCTGGAAAGGGTGATGGATAAAACTGCGGGCATGCCCGAAATAAAAAACAGCCTGGCAGCATTGGAAAAAAATACCAACCGCCTGTTGCATTTAACCGGGCAACTGCTCGATTACCGCAAAACAGAAGCCGGGGGTTTTACCTTATCCTTCGAAGAAGAAAATATTTCCCGCCTGCTGGAAGAAACGTTTGCAAGTTTTACACCCCTTGCAGAACAAAAGCAACTGCAATATCTTTTACACCTTCCACACAAACCATTGGTAGCTTATGCAGACAATGAAGTGCTTACTAAAATACTCAGCAACCTGTTGAGCAATGCCATTAAGTATGCAAAAAAAGAAGTTAGATTGAGTCTTGCTACAGACATAAAGAGCAACAGTTTTTCTATAGAGATAGACAATGATGGCTTCCTTATTCCCGACGACATGAAAGAAAAGGTGTTTGAACCTTTTGTGCGGCTGAAAGGCACAGAAAAACAACAAGGCACAGGCATCGGCCTGGCGCTGGCACGGTCGCTGGCGGAATTGCACCAGGGTACCCTTAGCATACAGCAAGGCAATAAAACTTTTAACAGGTTTGTGTTGTATTTACCCATGTTGCAGTTGCGCCCTACCGCCAATAGCGAAGTAACCCCCGGAGAAAATATAATTGCTGCACCCACTGCATAAAACCGCACTATGAAAGCTACTATTCTATTGGCAGACGATAATGAAGAGATTTTGGAATTCCTGGAAGAAGAATTGCAAGACGAATATCTTTTACTAAAGGCGTTGAACGGTGCAGCAGCGCTGCAAATGCTAAAAGAAGCAACGGTGCAATTGGTGGTGAGTGATGTGATCATGCCGGAAATGGATGGGTTTGAATTTTGTGCGATTCTAAAAACAGACGTAGAGTTCTCGCATATTCCCATCATTTTGCTTACTGCCAAAAACACCCTTCAATCAAAGATAAAAGGGCTGGAGCTCGGCGCCGACGCCTACATAGAAAAACCTTTTTCGCCGGCCCACCTGCGGGCGCAAATTTCCAATTTGCTGAGTAACCGCAATAAGATCAAAGACTATTTTGCCAGCTCTCCTCTCGTGCACATCAAAAGCATGGCCTACTCCAAAGCAGATGAAACTTTCCTGGAAGCCCTGAACGAAACCATTGAAAAAAATATGGTGAATACCAGCCTCGATGTAGAAATGCTGGCCAAAGAAATGGCCATGAGCCGGGCAACCTTTTACCGAAAAATAAAAGCCATTGCTAACCTTACTCCCAACGAGCTCATTCATATTACCCGGTTAAAAAAAGCTGCTTCATTACTAGCAGATGGATCTCATAAAATTTATGAAATCATAGAAATGGTGGGCTATAATTCCCAATCAAATTTTACCCGTGGGTTTCAAAAACAGTTTAGCATGACCCCTACAGAATATGTGCAATTGAAACAGGCGGAGAAGAAGATGGAGCGGTGATGCCTGCAGTTTATCAATAAGGTTTATACTCCTGGCCGCCTGCTGCTACCATCAGATAACGCCTGTTGGATTTAACTCCAATGGCCAACCTTCAATTTGCATTAAAACATGGGCGAAAGTTTCAGGCTTGATGGCCTGCCCAAAGTCCTTGTGCTTTTCAAAGTTCCAACAACAATAAATAAATGAGGTCTTCTTAGGCTCAACCGCCGCCAGAGTTTGTCCCGCTTTATTTACGGGTTGGGCTAACCCCGACGGCGGCTATCAGCCCCGTCGGTGGTTAGAGAGAAACTATGTGATGCTTAAGTAAACGAAATTGAATAGTGAATCAACAAATGTGTATGCCAACGGCTTTATTTTTTAAAACTCGACGCCACACATGGCAATGAACGGTATCGAAATAATATCAAATATTTTTTTCAACATCATCCGAAGTCTTTATTTTTAAATTTAAAAACGATCAATGAAAAGAATAATTTTTATTGTAGCCCTCGGTACTTTTTTTACAACCTCTAAGGTTTTTGCACAACAGTCTGACAGACCAGTAACCCCAAAATTTTTAATGGAAGCGGGTGTAGAGTATGGCGGAGATGAAATTTTACAGGTCTTTTTTACCAATGGCGAAGATCAGACCATGCGGGCCGGCCAGGGCGGTTATATTGCGCTTGGGGGACAACTGGAGTTTGGGAATATAAAGCAACTGATGCTGAGGACCTCGCTGGGTTTTAAGTATAATACCACCGCGGCAGACAATGCCAATATACGGCTAACACGGTTTCCCATTCAGCTTACTCCTTTTTGGAAAATCAATGATGATTTTAGGCTAGGCGTTGGCGTTACCACGCATTTGAACCCAAAGCTAAAGGGTGATGGCTTTGTACCTGATGTTGCGTTTACCAGCAAGGTTGGTCCCCGGTTCGAGTTTGGCTATAAGTGGCTTGCAGTAACCTACACCGCCATTAAATACCAGGATGAATCCGATCAATCCATTTCAGCCAATTCATTTGGAGCTTCGGTATCGTTCACTTTTCCAAATACAAAAAGAACTAAGTAGAAAGCCGGTCATCATAGAAAATTACTCCTACCCCTTCTTGCGTTTTCTTCTATTGTTTCCGGATAAATTATAATAGATTTTCATGGATGTTTGTAATGCGGGCAAAAAATAGCCTCCTTTCATCTTAATTTGTTAGAAAGTTTTTTCCAACAAATTAAGATGAGGAAAGGAATAGTTTTAAAAAGAATAGAAACACTTTAACAAGACCGTCAACTTCTCAATTGATGGAAACTACAGCTATTCAAATTCCTTTTTTTCTTGCCAAGTTTGATCATCCCATTTACGTATTACACATATCTTATATCCCATCCCAAACATCACAAACGAACTTCTACCTTTCAGCTTCCCCACTTACCGTATGAAAAAATTTAAAACCGCTGTTAAACTAGGCTCACTTAAAACACGCCGCAAAGTTTATCATTGCGCATGCAAAAAATTACCCTGCTGGCCGTGCTGCTTGCATTGATCGTACCCACCATTTTATCTGCACAGGATTCTGCATATGTTAGAAAAAAATATAGTACAACCCGCAGCCCATCTGAAATCAAACTAGATGGCATACCTGATGATGCTGCCTGGGATGCCGTACCATTTGGCGGCGACTATACCCAATACCAGCCGGCCGATGGACAGGCTCCCTCCCAGCCCACGCAATTTAAAATGCTATACGACGATCAGTATCTCTACGTGGCCTACTGGGCACACGATATTTCTGCCGACTCGGTTGTGCAACGCATGGGCAGGCGGGATGATTTTCCGGGCGACTTTTGCGAGATCAACATTGACAGCTACCACGACCTGCGCACGGCTTTCTCTTTTACCATCTCTGCCTCAGGCGTACGAGGCGATGAATTCGTAAGCGACAACGGTAACAACTGGGATGATAGCTGGAACCCCATTTGGTATGCGAAAACCAATGTGCACAACAAAGGCTGGACGGCCGAAATAAAAATTCCCTTTAGCCAGTTGCGCTACGGCAATGAAAAAAATAAAGTTTGGGGCATACAGGTAACAAGGCGGCTATTTCGCAAAGAAGAGCGCAGCACGTGGCAACATATTCCGCAGCGAATGGGCGTGTGGGTTAGTGGCTTTGGTGAACTGCATGGCATCAACAACATTCCTTTGCACCGGCAAATAGAAATTGCGCCTTATGTAACCACCCAGGCTTCCCGCTATAAAAAAGAACCAGGCAACCCGTTTGCCAAAGGCGCTGAGCAACAACTCACCGCAGGCGTAGATGGTAAAGTAGCAATTACCAACAACCTCATCCTGGACTATACCGTCAACCCCGATTTTGGACAAGTAGAAGCGGATCCATCGCAGGTGCGCATAGATGGCTTTCAGAATTTCTTCAACGAGCGAAGGCCTTTTTTTATTGAAAGCAGGAATATTTTTGATTACCAGCTCACCGGCTCGCAGGCGGGTGGCGATTACGACAGCGACCTCCTCTTTTACAGCCGCCGCATCGGCAGTTCGCCGCAGGGCTTTGCTGATAGCAAGGCCGGCGAATATGTAAAAACACCGCAGAACACTACCATACTGGGCGCCGCCAAATTTAGTGGCAAAACAAAAAAGGGGTTGAGCATCGGTGTGCTGGAAAGCATTACGCAAAGAGAAAATGCGATTGTGGACAGTGCCGGCATACGAACCAAACAATTGGTAGAGCCGCTCACCAGCTATTTTGTAGGAAGACTGCAGCAGGATTACAACGACGCCAATACGGTGGTTGGCGGCATGTTTACTGCGGTGAACCGGGAAGCAGGTCTGAACCAGCTGCTGCGCAGTGCGGCCTATACCGGTGGGCTTGATTTTTTGCACCAGTGGAAAAACAGGTGGTGGTACCTGCGGGGCAATGTCGTATTCAGCCATGTAACCGGCAGCAAGCAAGCCATCTTAAACACCCAGACTTCTTTTGAACATTTGTTTCAACGCCCGGGTGCAACGGAACTGAATTTGGATAGTAACCGCACGGCCTTAACCGGTACGGCCGCCACCTTGCGCTTTGGCAGGCAAGCTGGTGCCGGAGGAAAACTGGGGCAGGTTTTTAAATTTGAAACAGGCTTCACCCTGCGTTCACCGCAGCTGGAGCTGAATGATATTGGTTTTATGCTCACCACAAACGAGATCAACCATTTTACCTGGGCCGGGCTGCAGTTTCAAAAACCCATTGGCGCATTCAGATCTATGCGGTTTAATTATAAGCAGCATAGCCGTTGGGATTTTGGGGGCAACTTTTTATTCCAGCTTTTCAGTACCAGTGGCCAGGCTACCTTCAATAACAACTGGTCTATCGGTGCCGGGTTCGTGTGGAATCCTTACGAAGTTTCCAACAATGCTTTGCGGGGCGCACAAGCCATGCGCAGGCCCTCCGGTAAGGGCTACTGGGGCTATGTAAGTTCCGATTCCCGTAAAAACGTACAGGTAAGTTTTGAGTACAACCGCTTTTGGGGTATTGCAGGCAGTGTGCTGAGCAACGAGTACAGTGCAGATGTTCGGCTACAGCCCATGAACGCATTAAAAATTTCTTTCAGTGCCAGCTATTCGGACTACTATCGCCGCGGCGACCAGTTTGTGCGAAACGTTGTATATGGAAATAGTAAACGCAGCATCGTGAGCCAGCTTAGCCAAAACACCTTGCGCTTCACCAGCAGGCTTACGTACAACATCACCCCCGACCTCACCCTGCAGTACTATGCCCAACCTTTTACAACAAGACCCATCTACAGCCAGTTTGCCTATGTAACCAATGCTATGGACAAAGACCACCGCAACCGCTACCAGCGCTTTACTCCTGCACAGGTGAGCAGGCAGAACGGCACTTACCAGGTAGATGAAAACACCGACGGCATCGTGGACTACCGCTTTGGCAACCCTGATTTTAATTTTGTGCAGTTCAATTCTAACCTGATCGCCCGCTGGGAGTACAAGCCCGGCAGCGAACTGTACCTGGTTTGGAACCAGGGCAATACTCCCAATGCCTTCAGCAGCATCAACGATGCGCTCACCAAAAGCCTATTCAACAACGCCTTTAACAGCGACAGCAGGAATATTTTTTTAGTGAAATGGACGTACAGGTTTGTGAGATAGTATTAACCTCGGCGAGAGAACTTTTCGGATTTTTTGTTGAGACTGTTCTTGTACAAGCCAACGGGTTTTGCGTGAAGATGGTATTTGCAGAAGCCCCGGATGTTTCGGATTGTGTTGCAGCAATAGGCCGCGGATGATGTTTCAAATTTTTCAAGTGTAGCGTGTGCCCAGCCAACAATTTTATTCCATCCACAAAATCATCGGCAACCACTTCACAGCTTATAAAAGTTCAGCGTTGTCACCGGCACCTAAAATAATTTCCGGTAGTTCTGTTGACGCCTCTCCCACTTCCAAACTTTCCACATCTCTTAACTGCCTTTGTATAGCCCGTGTTCTTGTGCCTACTACATCGTCTAGCTGACCGAGTCCGGTGCGGATGTTTTTTTGTGCCTTGTCTAAAAGACCGCCAAAGAGGTTGAATTCCTTTTTAACGTTGCTGAGGATTTGCCATACTTCGCTGCTGCGTTTTTGAATGGCGAGGGTGCGGAAACCCATTTGCAGGCTGTTGAGAATAACGGCCAAAGTGGTGGGACCGGTGATGACCACATTGCATTCTCTTTGTATTTGTTCGAGCAGGCTCGCCTTGCGCACCACTTCTGCAAACAATCCTTCAAAAGGCAGGAACATGATACCAAAGTTGGTGGTGTTGGGCGCATCCAGGTATTTATCGCAAATATCCCGGGCCATTTTTTTTATAACATTTTCCAGGTTTTTTTGCGCAGCATCTATCGCCTGCAAGTCGCCTGTCTCGTAGGCGGTTTGCAGGTGTTCGTATGCGTCTTTGGGAAACTTGGCATCGATGGGCAACCATACGTAATTGCGTTCGCCTTCCTTGTTCGGAAACTTCACGGCATACTCTACCCGCTCGCTGCTGCCGGCTTTGGTAACCACGTTGGCTTCGTATTGTTCCGGGGCAAGTATACTCTCCAGCATCATGTGCAGTTGCACTTCGCCAAAGCCGCCCCGCATCTTTACATTGCTGAGTACTTTTTTGAGGCCGCCCACATCCTGTGCAAGGGTTTGCATTTCGCCGAGGCCTTTTTGTACTTCTATAAGCTGTTTGCCCACGGTTTCAAAACTTTGGCCGAGGCGTTCGCTGAGGGTTTTCTCTAATTTTTCTTCTACCGTTACCCGTATGCTTTCAAGTTTGTTCTCCGTACTTTTTACAAGCTCGTTTTGTTTGGTATCCATCTGGGCAAACTTTTCCCGCTGTAGGTCGTTGAAGGATTGAATGTTTTTATCAAAGGTTTCCTGGAAGCTTTTGAAAGTGGCCACGAGGCTCTCCCGCATCAGCTTGTTATCTTCCTTTGCCTGTGTATTGATTCGCTCCAGTTGGGTGATGCTAGCTGCGGAGAAATCGGTGATATTTTTTGTGAGCTCAGCCCGGTTCCGGCTGTTGTTCTCTTCTATCCGGGTAGTGAGTACACCTAGTTTTTCATCGAGGGTTTTGTTGATCTCCCGCAAGGCAAGTTGCGATTGCTCCGTGATGGTTTGCAAGCTGCTGTTTAACTCCAACCGGTTGCTGCTGGCGAGCTCGCCATTCTCCTGCCGGTTGATCCTGAAATCTTCTTTGAAGTTGGATTCTATTTTAGCCAGGTTTTGCTGCAGGGCATCTACTTTATTATTTAACCCGGGCAAACCGCCTTCGGTTTTATTCCTGAAAACGAATTGCAATACGATTACAAGGATTAATAAAACAGCGATGCAGATAAGTAAGAAGATCTCCATGTTTAGTTGCGTGGGTTATTGAAGGGAACGAATGTTTGTGGGCAGGATTGGCTGCGCAGGCTGCCAATCTTAGCATACACAGCTGCAAGGCCTTGACTATGGCATACAGGGCCAACAGTAAAGGAAGGCGAGCAACAAAAGTGATGAGAAAAGTTAGCCGGCAGCATGAAGCAAAAGGGTTTTGTTAAACGGTGAGCTAAAGTAATGTATTATAGGGATGATAGAACAGTTGGCGTTTGATAAATACCACTGATGCCATTTAGGGTAAATTAAAAAAACAGGGCAATGATTTTTTACGGGAAACCATTTGTGAGCTGCATGCTTTTACTGGTTGAGTCCCTGCCCTTTAATTTTAATAGCATTTATTTTGTACCAAAGTAACAGATGAAATTATCTCGCCAGCTGCACCTGCTTTCGCTGCCGGAAAATTTTTACCTGTAATAAAACTGCCATCAGCAATAAACAAACAAGGCTGATCCATAAGAGCGACATTAACTGTGGATGTATGTCTTCTACAGTTCCCCGGTAAATAGCAATTCTCCTGAAACCCCGCAGAAAATGCGTTAATGGCAACAAGTTAGAAAAGTGCTGTATGAGCTTTGGCATGGCTTCAATGGGCCAGGTATAACCGCTGAGTAAAAAGGAAGGAGTGGCCAGCACCATCAATAATTCAGTGGCTTTTAGCTGGCTGGGTATGGCCAGCGAGAAGAGCATTCCGATAAACATGCAGGCCATTGTAAAAATGCTTACCAGCAAAACCATGGGCCAGGTAAATACCGGAATGGCGATACCGAATATCGGGTAGAAACACCCTACGATTAACCACATCACAATGCTTAGCAATACAAACGGTAAAGCTTTTAGGAAGATGTGATACAAGGACCATCGGCTGGCCGCTACCAGTTTGTTGAAATACCCATCTTCAAAATCACGGGCAAATACCAGGGCCAATCCTAAAAACAACACCTGCTGCATAATGGTGCCTAAAATACCCGGCATCATCAGCTCCATATAATTGCTGGCCGGGTTGTACATCCGGTTGTAGTTTACTTTAAAAGGTTCAAATCGTTGTGCGGCTGTGGCTGCATCGGCACCGGCTTTTTTCATTCCCTCTATTTCTACGCCGGCACTAATGGTACCCAGTACCGTTTGAATGGCCCGTGTTGCAAAATTAGCCGGTACCATGTTGGCAAGGTTGATATCTACCTGCACTTCGGGATACCGTTTTTGCAGCACGGCCGCTTCGAAGCCATCGGGAATGGTAAGTATGGCCACGTATTCTTTAGAGGGCATTTCTGCGGCGATGTTATCCTGGCCATATTGAACCTTCGTTATCAGCAATGCTTCATTGTCCCCAAGGGCATCTATTATTTTGCCGGAGAGCGGTGAGTTGTCTTCATCAATTACTACGATGGGCATATCCGTGAGCTTGCCTTTTTTATAAACGTTGGCAAACATTACACCGTAGAGTATGGGCGCACCAAAGAAAATGGCAACCAGCACACTGTTGGAAAAGATGCGCCGAAACTCGACTTTCATCAATCGAAGAAATTTTTTCATGAGAGAAATTTTAGACTGCCAGATGCAAATACTTTAGGCCATTAGCAGCGGCTATTTATCGGTTACAAGCAACACGGTTGAGTTCGCATACAAGGCCGCCGCATCCTGTTTGTTCGTTGGTACTACTTTCAATTCAAAAATGCTTTCTCCCAGTTTATAGTTGGGCGAAGTGCTGGTATTTTCGGCATACTTCGGCAGTTGTCTTACGCTTACAATTTTGGCCGAAATTAATTTTTCCGTAAAAGGAACTTTCACCGTCACTGGCTGATTTACCTGGAAGGCATTCACCTTCGATTCGCTCACTGTAAAACGGAAGTAGGTGGTTCCTGTTTGGAAGCCGTTGAAGATGGTATAGCCGGGCGTAGCCAGTTCACCTTGTTTCAAGGCGATGCTTTCAATCAGCATATCGGCGGGAGCAATAATGTAGCGCTCCTTCTCGGCCTGCAACACCTCGTTTTTAGCGCCAGATGCCCGTTGCACCTGCCCGCGTGCTGCCTGTATATTTTCGGGCCTCGCTCCATTTTGCACTTCTTTTTTTCGGGCCTGCAATGCCCTTGCCTGCGCCTGCGCTGCCCGGTACTTGCTGCGCACTTCGTCATACTGCTGTGCAGATACAAGAGAGTCTGCATACATGTTGCTCATCCGTTGAAATGATTCTTCGGCAAACTGCAGTTGCGCATTGGCTGCATCAACCTGCCCCTGCACCTGGGCTACCTGCTCGTTGCTGGCGCCATTCAAAGCAAGGTTTAGTTGGCCTTGTGCACTTTCGATAGCACCTTCGGCCTGCTGCAGTTTGGAGCTAATCTCCGGCACAACTAACACAGCCAGCGTATCGCCTTTGTGCACAGCTTGTCCTTCAATTACATTTATCTGTAAAATACGTCCGGCCACTTTAGGTACTACCGAAACAGTTTCCTGTTTTACTTTTCCCTGGTTTTCGATTGATTCATTGGCAGTTTTTTGATTGCCACATGACACGAGCAATAAAACAGACACGGTAACCAGGGATTGACAAATATTCTTCATGATAAATAAAATTTTAAAATTGGTTCAACAGGGTTCCGTTCACATCAAGCAATTGCATGGTGGCCCGACGCTGTTCGTAAAAAGCCTGCTGCAAATCGAAACGGGCTTTCTCCAGGTCGTTTACAGCATTCATAAATTCTGTAATGGTAGTTAGGCCATTTTTGTATTGTTTAAAAACGAAGTCTTGTGTTTCGGAAGTAAGTGCCACTTGCGCCTGCACCATTCCAATGCGTTGGTTGGCCGTGTGCAGTTCATGCCTTGCCTTTGCATTGGCAAAATAGATGAGGTCCTCAGCCGCCTGCTTTTGCACTTCCAGCGCCTTTCTGTCCAGCGCTATTTTGCGGGCATTGTTGCGGGCAGTATACCCATCAAATAAATTCCATTGCAAGCGTAAGCCGGCGTACCATCGGGGCTCCAGGAGAGAGAGATCCTGCTGGCGAAATTCATACTGTGCAAAGGCCGCAAGCTTAGGAAGGTATTCACTTCGCTCCGCTTTTTCCTGGTAATGGGTTGCCGTTATCGCCTCGTTCAGCGCTTTAATTTCTGAACGCTGCGCTGTGGCAGAATCATCGGCCAGCAGCATGGGCTGTAACAGTGGTTGCAAGCGGTTCAATGCGGAAAGGTCTGCCCCTGTGCGTTGATGCAGTCGCTCTAATACTGTGAGGCGGCTACCTTCATTTTCCACAATGCGCAGCTGCAACCTCTGCCGGGCTAGCTCAATTTTTTTCCGTTCGAGTGGTGTGGCCAATCCATTTCTGATGGCGGCTTCTACATAGCGTTGCTGTTGGTCTAGCAAAGCATCAGAACTTTTAATTACACTGTCCGACGCATGTAATAAGGCCAGTTTGTCGTACAAGTCGGCTATCTCTACCAGCAACCTGGCCTGTTGTTTTTCATTGCCGAAGGCCAAGGCTTTCTGCTGGTGCCGATAAGCCTTTATGCCGTTTTCTATTTTGAACCCGCTGAATAAAACCCACTGCGTATTGCCTGTTATTTTAAAAATATCTTTTTGCTGAATGGGTGGCACCCCTTGAAGCTTCACCGATGCCGGCAACTGGCTGTTAAAGGGAAGTCCGCCGCCTTCTTTAATTAAGAGGCGCTGCGTGCCCAACAACAAGGATTGCATATCCTGGGGAAAAAGAATGTCGTCGTTCAGGCGGGTATAGGTAGCATTGGCGGACACCCGGGGCAAGTAATTGAAACGGGTTGTCTGCTCGCTGAGACGGGCCTGGTCCACCCTGATATTGTTCAACCGGATAGTATCATTTTTTTCATAGGCACTGTTCACCAGCTGACGAAGTGCTGCATCGAACTGTTGTGCCTGCACCATCCCGGTGAAGAGGAATAAGAACAGCCCGGTAAATAATTGTTTTCTTTTCATGCGATTTTCTTTATGAACTAAAGAATTAATGTCGACCACAAAACTGGAAAAATTATACGCAACTATTTCGTCTGTTCTTCGGATAGGTTGGTCAAAAAGAGAACAAATTCGAGTTACGAGTAATGTTCAACAAGGGAGACGGCTAAAGGATCCTGGCTACAACGACGCAATGGAAGATCAGATAGAGTTCGATCTGGCTTCGTATTTTTGGGTATGTCATTCCCAAAGCTTACCGAAATTACAATTGCTCATCTGAAAGAAGCGTACCAATTTGATTGGAGCACCCATGATTTTCTTGTATCGGACGAGCAGCATTACCTGCGCATTCACGATGTACCCATGCATGTGGATGGTTTCCTGATAGGCATTTGCACACAGGGAAGCATAAAAATGGAGATCAACTTAACGTTGTATGAAGGTGGCGTTCATTCCATGATCATTACCACACCGCACCCGGTATTAAAAGTGCTGGAAACCAGCAAGAACTTTCGCTGCCGGTTTATTGTTTTCTCCCGGCGTTTCCTCACGGCCAATTACCTAAACCTTCATGTGCTGGACAGGTTCCGTTTTACCGCTATGTCGGCTACCCCGGTTGTTCACCTTCGCCCGGCAGAAGCCATGCAGTTGCAGGCGCAATTCATTTACATCTGGCAGCGATTCCAGGAAACAAGTCATCCTTTTAGAAAAGAAATTACCGGCAACCTGCTCATGGCATTGCTGCACGATTTTGAAGGAGCTTATCAAATGCATGCACAAGAAGTGCAAAAAAAATTAAGCCGAAAAGAGGAGTTGAATGTAAAGTTTCATGAGTTGCTGTTTCGCCATTTTCGGCAACAACATGGGGTGCGGTTTTATGCTGATAAATTGTTTGTGACAGCTAAATACTTAACTGAAACCATCAAGGCGGCCACGGGCAGGTCGGCCGGCGAATGGATAGATGCAGCACTGGCGGTGGAAGCACAAGCCCTTTTGCAAAACCCTGACCTATCAGTGCAGCAGGTGGCTAATGAACTGAGCTTCCCGGACCAGT
The DNA here is from genome assembly GCA_031425715.1 of Chitinophagaceae bacterium. GTDB lineage: Bacteria > Bacteroidota > Bacteroidia > Chitinophagales > Chitinophagaceae > Ferruginibacter. The sequence continues at coordinate 16,884 of JANPJW010000043.1, forward strand.
CTTCGTTTGGGAAATTTTTTAAAAAGCAGGTAGGTATTTCCCCATCGGTATACCGTAAGGGTGTAGTACCTCACGAAGCTGCAGAGGGAAACCAAAACTAAATTGCCAAAAAACCCGCAAAACAAAATCTACTTTGCCCGGATGCTGCGCTTGAGGAAAACCATATTGCAAGGCGAAACAGCAATCGCCCACATACCAGCACAAGCCTAAACGAAAAAACCTCCCGATAAAGGAGGTCTTTTAATTTTTTTCTGCTTTGCAGATTCTTAAGGTGGTTGGTCTTTTCGATGGATGATTGGGTACTGGTCTTTTGGTTAGGGTATTGGATGTTGATGATGTAAAAGTAAACCATACAGCAAGCGAACCGGATAGTGAATTGCTGAAATTGTTGTAGCAATTTGTCCAGCCAGTCTCAAATCTTTTAGATCTTCTTAAAAGAATGACTCACACGTCCTATAACAGAAATTTTATTAGTATTAAAACCGTTGGGAGTATTTAGCTACAAGATACCTGTGGGATGTTGTGTTTCCATAAATTACCGGGTGAAGCAGCTACCTCCACAACCAGAACATTCAATGTTTAATTCATACCATTTTTGCTGCATTTGTATAGGATCGCCGAAGTAGCATTTAAAGAGTTCACAGGGCTATTAGATAAAACGGGTTTGGCCCGGATCAGGTTTCGTAATTATTAGAAGTTGATGTGATCAGAACAGGGAAGCGTGTGAGAGCAGAAAGAAACTGCAAGCATTCATAAAATTTTTGTGAAGAGAAAACAGGCCGTACACTTATTGCAATTAATAAGAAGTGGCAAATGCTGAAAAAGGACACAATGTGTCACAAGGCCTGTTATTACTGCTTATCCAAACGATGCGCCTCTCGCTGTATTATTTTGTTTGCTGTTACCAGGTTGACTTTATCGGCTGATTATAAACCGACAGAAAAGAAAATATTTGAAACTTTTTCTAAAAAAATTTTTTCCAAATATATTTTGCCTTACATTTGCACTCCATTAAAAAACAATGGAACGATTCTGTAGCTCAGTTGGTAGAGCAATACACTTTTAATGTATGGGTCCTGGGTTCGAGTCCCAGCGGGATCACAAAAACCTTAGCTTATTGCTGAGGTTTTTTTGTATGCAGAACCTTCGCTTTCACCTATTTTTGCCAATAACATTTTTTTCATGAGCGATTTTTTCAACAATAAAGTGGTGGCCATCACCGGCGGCAGCAGTGGTATTGGCAAAGCGCTGATAGATATGTTGCTACCCCTGGGAGCAAAGGTGGCCACTTGCGCCCGCAACCAGGACAAATTGTATGATCTTCAACTAAGGCATTCTACCAAGCCGCTGCATTGCGTGGTAGCAGACGTAAGCGACTACAACGATTGCAAACTTTTTATAGATTCTACCATTGCACAGTTTGGTGCAATAGACATACTCATCAACAATGCCGGTATTTCTATGCGCACTTTATTGAAAGACGCCGAACTGGATGTTTTTCAAAAAGTAATGGACATAAATTATTTTGGTACGGTGTACTGCACCAAGCTTGCGCTGAACAGCATCCTTGAAAGAAAGGGTACCATTGTGGGCATTTCTTCTATCGCAGGCTTCCGTGGCCTGCCGGGCCGAAGCGGTTACAGTGCCAGTAAGTTTGCACTCAATGGCTGGCTGGAAGCCATTCGCACAGAACTACTGGATGATGGCGTGAATGTAATGTGGGTATGCCCGGGCTTTACCCGTAGCAATATTCGCAATGCGGCCCTGAACGCACAATCGCAGGCACAAGGCGAGAGCCCGATTAATGAAGCAGAACTGATGAGTGCGCCGGAATGTGCCCGCCATATTTTGAGAGCTATCGAAAAAAGAAAAAGAACGCTTGTGCTCACTTTTAAAGGAAAGCAAACTGTTTTCTTCAACAAATTTTTCCCCCGGCTTACGGACAGGCTTACCCGGAATTTCTTTTTTAAAGAAGGGAAACTGGTAAAGTGAGCTGCAAGTAAACTCAGCGCACCCCATGTGAATGTGAACCCTAACACTAACCTGAATTTTTTAATCATACAATGCCTTTATTAACCCTTACAAGCGACATCGGAGTGCACGATTTTTTGCCCGGCGCTATCAAGGGGCAGTTACTCCAATCTAATACCGGGTTTAATATAGTAGACATCACTCACTTATTGTCTCCATTCAATTATCCGCAGGCAGCCTATGTGTGCCGCAATGCCATTCAAAATTTTCCTGCGGGCAGTTTTCATTTAATCTTGGTTAACCTGTTTGATGAGCGGCCGGAGCACCTGCTGCTGGTAGAGCATGAGGGCCATTATATTGGCTGTGCCGACAATGGCCTTATCAGCATGATACTGGAAGAAGTACCACAGAAAGTGGTAGGCCTTACCCTTGAGCCATCTCAACAAAAAAACACCTTGTATTGTGTGAATGTGTTTGCCAACGCCTTTAACCGGATACTGAAAGGAGAAACGCTCGAAGCTATTGGCGATGCCTCCGTTTCTATCCGTGTAAAAAACCCGCTTCGCCCGTTGCTGGGCAACAACTGGATGGAAGGACAGATAATTTTTATAGACAACTTTGAAAATGTAATCGTAAACATTCATAAAGATCAGTTTGAAGAACAGCGAAAAGGCCGGCGTTTTTCTATTGTGTTTATGAGGGATGAAAAAATAGACAAGATCAGCGAAACGTATGCAGATGTGGCGGAGGGCGAGAAACTGGCGCATTTCAACAGCGCCGGCTACCTGGAAATTGCCATCAACAAAGGCAATGCTGCGGGTCTGCTTGGCCTGCAAGGCTACTCTGAAACCCTTCAACAAAACACGCAGATAGCCGCTTTAAATAATCGCCTGTTTTACCAATTGGTCAAAATATTTTTTGAATAAAGCTGCCAACAACATCGTAATTTATCCCCTACATTTATACCATTAAAAAAAGAAATATGAAAAAGTTTGCACTGGCATTATCAACCCTTTTGTTGACAGCCACCCTTACGGCCCAGGTAAAAATGCCTGCCCCTTCTCCGCTTCAAACCATCACCCAAGACTTTGCCCTGGGTAGCATTGAAGTAAAATACAGTCGCCCGGCTGCCAAAGGCAGGAAAGTATTTGGCGATCTTGTACCTATGAATAAACTATGGCGCACCGGTGCCAACAGCGCTACGGTGATCAGGTTTACAGATGTGGTAGAGATTAACGGAAAAAAAATAGACACGGGTTCTTATGCATTGTACACTGTTCCCGGCGTAGATACCTGGGATGTAATCATCAACAAGGGTTACAAAAACTCAGGCATTGTGGGTTATAAAGAATCAGACGATGTTCTCCGGTTTAAAGTAGAAAAACAGAAGCTGCGCACAAAGCTGGAAAGCTTTACCATGCAATTTGCAGATGTAATGCCGGAGTCTTGCGTACTACAAATTATGTGGGAGAAAACAGGCGTTAATATTCCTATCAAAGCGGTAATCAGAGACCGTATGCGTAGCCAGTTGGAGGCAGCATTGCTTACAGACAAAAAGCCATGGTTCCAGGCAGCACAGTATTATTTTGACTATGAAAAAAATACCGGCAAAGCCGTAGAATATGCCGGCAAAGCAGTAGAAGAAAATCCTAAAGCATTTTGGATGTGGTTGTTTAAAGCCAAGGCTGAAAAAGAAGCTGGCAACACAGCTGCCGCAAGGGCAAGCGCCACAAAATCTTTGGAGCTCTCCCGTGAAGCAAAGAATGATGATTACATTAAGATGAACGAGGAGTTGTTGAAAGGGTTGAAGTAGGCGAAGTTGACAGATGATAGTTGGCAGATGACAGGTCAATGGTCAATGAGGAAGGTCAAAGGTGAAAAGTGAAAAGTGAAATCTCTGTAGAGCGAGCGGAACCTGTTGGTAATGGCAATAAAGTGAAAGCTGAAATCTTGAGTCATGGATCTGCATTAATTATTAGTTTAATTGCTGAAAGTCAAAAGTGGAGTCTGCAAACCAGCGGTCTTCATTTTTGACTTTTTACTTTTTAATTTTTACTTTCTCCTTTGAAAGCTTTCTATACACGCTCATCATTTGTAAACAGATCGCTGATAAAATTAGCACCAGTCCCCAGTAGAAGCCGGGGTGCAGGAGTTTATTTTCGCCAAAAAACAGAAAGGCGAGTATGATGCCATACACCGGCTCCAGGTTGTAGGTAAGATTGGCTGTGAAAGCAGATATCTTTTTGAGCGCTTGTAGTTGGAGGTCGAAACAAAAAATGGTGCAGACTACTGCGAGGATAAGCAGCCAGCCAACATCTGCGACGCCCGGCACAAAATGCGTAGCCGGAAAAAAATGCAGGTACACCGGCAAGATGAAACTAAGCAACAACAACCCACCGCTTATCTCATACAAGGTGAGTGTTCTTGGGGTGAAGCGCAGGAGCAACTGTTTGTTCATGATGGGGAACATGGCACTACCCATGGCAGAGAGTACCCCGAATAAAATGCCTGTTTTGTACTGCGGATGAAAATCGAAAATGATGTAGATGCCGGCTATTGCCAGCAGGCCAAGGGCGAGTTCGCTCCATACCATTTTTTTTCGCAAGAGCAATGGTTCCAGCAGGGCGGTAAAAAAACCGGTTGCCGAAAAGCATACCAGCGCCACAGATACATTAGCATATTTTACACTTCCATAAAAAGTTACCCAATGCAGGGCGAGGATGAGGCCTACGCCGGCAATCTTTAGCATATCTTTTTTAGGAATGAGTTGTAATTGTTTTTTATAATACATCCACCCGGCGAGTACTACTATAGTAAGCAACATGCGATACCACACCAGCAGGCCCTCATTCAACGAAATTAATTTACCAAGTATAGCAGTAAAACCTGCTAAGAATACAGCGAGGTGTAATTGTATAAAAGCCTTCTTCATTTGCGGCAAAGATATAGAGCGCAGTCATGTGAAACATGGCAGTGAACGAGGAAGCCCGGCGGAGTTTGATGAGCGGTTACAAAAAAGGCTAAAAAAGCCTGCACGGTGGCTCCCCAAAACTAAACATCATTATATTTGCCCACTTATAACCAACGACTCATGAACTTTAAACGTATCAACAACATTACCGGCTGGGCTATTTGTTTGATTGCCTGCGCTGTTTACATTATGACCATGGAGGCCACGGGCAGTTTCTGGGATACCGGGGAGTTTGCTTCCAGTGCCTACAAATTGCAGATTCCGCATCCACCGGGCGCACCCCTGTTTGTGTTGATGGGCCGTTTGTTTATGGCTCCGTTCGACCCCATAAATGCGGCCACAGGTATTAACCTCATGAGTGCTTTGGCCAGTGGCTTCACCATTTTGTTCCTGTTTTGGAGCATTACGCATTTTGCCCGCAAAATTGTTTTGAAAGATGGCGGGGAACTAAGCTCCGATAAAATAGTGGGCATCATGGCTGCCGGTGTTGTGGGCGCCCTTGCCTATACGTTTTCTGATTCGTTTTGGTACAGTGCTGTGGAAGCAGAAGTATATGCTCTCTCCTCTTTTTTTACGGCTGTAGTTTTTTGGGCCATGCTTAAATGGGACCAGGCCGCTGCAGAAGAACAGGAACAAGGCATCCTCGGTCATTTTACCCGTGCCGACAGATGGATCATTCTTATCTTTTTTATGATGGGCCTTTCTATTGGCGTGCATCTTTTAAATATTCTTACCATTCCTGCCATGGTGGTTATCTATTATTACAGGAGATACAAGGTAACCAACTGGGGAACCTTTTTTGCTTTTGTAATTGGCTGTGTTATTACGGGCCTGGTGCAAAAAGCGGTGATCCAGTGGAGCATTAAGGGTGCAGGTAATATGGACATCTTTTTTGTAAACAGTTTTGGCCTCCCCTTTTTTAGTGGCTTTGCCTTTTTCTTTGTGATATTGGCAGTGCTCATTTATTTCGGTTTAAAAGTAGCTGCTAAAAACAACTGGAACTTTCTTAAACTGGGTCTTTGGTGTTTTTCATTCATGTTATTGGGCTACTCCACTTACTTCACAACACTTATCAGAAGTAGTGCCGATACCAGCGTAGATATGTTCAACGTAGACAACCCGGTGAGTTTGGTGGGTTATGTAAGCCGTGAGCAATATGGCGATTGGCCGATTTTGTATGGCCAGGATTTTACGGCCGATATCATTGACACCGATGTGCAGGAGACCTACATAAAGTCTAGCGGGAAATATGAAAAGAATGGCCGTAAGGTTTCCTACATTTACGCACCACAGGACAAACATCTTTTTCCCCGCATGTGGGATCAAAGCAACGACCAGGGCCATGCTGATTATTATGCCAGCTGGGCTGGTATAGGTAAAGATAAAGATGGTACCTGGGAACGCAAACCTACCATGGGCGAAAACATCGGTTTTGCATTAAGCTACCAGGTAAACTGGATGTACTGGCGGTATTTTATGTGGAATTTTGCCGGGAAACAAAATGATGTGCAGGGAGTGAACATGGACAATGTGCGGGATGGCAACTGGAAAACGGGAATTGGCTTTTACGATAACCTACGCCTGGGCGATCAAAACAGGCTGCCTGACAGTTTGAAAAACAACAAAGCCAACAACAGCTATTTTGCCCTGCCATTTATACTGGGTTTATTAGGCCTGCTGTATCATATCAAAAAAGATGGAAGAGATGCATTGGTGGTAGGACTCTTATTTTTCTTTACCGGACTTGCTATTGTGTTTTACCTTAACCAGGCTGGCAACCAGCCAAGAGAAAGGGACTATGCGTTTGTGGGTTCTTTCTATGCCTTCGCATTCTGGATAGGCATCGGCGTTTTATACGTGCGGGATCTGCTGCTGCCGGTTGTAAAAAACCTGAGAACTTCTGGTTTCGTAGCAGGTGCAGTTTGTTTGCTATTGGTACCCGTTATCATGGGCAGCCAGGGCTGGGACGATCATGACCGTAGCAATAAAACACTGGCGCCTGATCTTGCCAAAAACTACCTGGAAAGTTGCGCACCCAATGCCATTGTTATTTCTTTTGGCGACAACGACACTTACCCACTTTGGTATGCACAGGAAGTGCAAGGCGTGAGAAAAGACATTCGTGTAATCAACAGCAGTTTGTTGGGTACCGATTGGTACATCAACCAACTGCGTTACAAATTAAATGAAAGTGCTCCTATTGACCCCATCTGGTCAGCTGCACAAATAGAAGGTTCCAACAGGGACATCGTGTACAACGCACCCAAGGCGGGCATTGACCCTAACCAATTTATGGATTTGTATACCATGATGAAAGACTGGGCGGGCAGTGATGACGTGGCAAGGATGGAATCTGGTAGAGACGGCAGCATGCTAAACGTTTTCCCCAGCAAAAAAGTGAGCATTCCGGTAGACGTAAACCTGGTAAAACAAAACGGTACTGTAAATGCAAATGACAGCGTAGTAAGTTCCGTGCAGTTTGAAATACCAAAATCTGTTTTGTATAAAAACGATGCAGCCATTTTAAATATCATTGCTGCCAACAAATGGAAACGCCCTATTTATTTCACATCTCCCTATGGTGAACTGGGTTTTCAAAATTACTTACGTCAGGATGGCCTTACCTACAGGTTGGTACCTGTATTAGGCAATGAAGAAACGGTGAACCAGGATTGGATATTTGACAAACTAATGAACAAATTTGCATTTGGTAATGCTAACAAAAAAGGCGTTTATTATGATGAAGAGAACCGTCGTCACCTGAATTCCATTCGGCTGGCTTTTGCCCAGGCTGCTACCAGCTTTGCAGATGCGGGCAAATTAAAGCAAGCAAGCCAACTACTGCAAAAAGCAGATACCATGATGCTACAGGAAAACTTTGGCTACGGCATGGTAAGCAGAGGGCAACAACACAACCAGATATCTTTGCGGTTCTTATATGCTGCGTATAAGGCGGGCGACATGCAACTAGCCAACAAAGTAGGTACCATATTGAAGAAGGATATGGAACAGCAGGCAGCCTATTATGAAAGCCTTTCTGAAAACAAGCGTTATGCCCTGAGCCAGGAGGAAGAAAGAAATGGCAACCTGTTGAAGGCTTTGATGGGACTGGAACAGCAGTATAAAACCCCTGCCCTTCCAAACCCGGAAAATACCGGCACTATCAACACCCAGCCAACCGCTCCCGCAGATAGTCCACGTAAATAACAGACTAAACATATTAAATAAAAAGACCTGCCCACCGAGCAGGTCTTTTTATTTAACAACCAAACCAAACAGGCGGGAATTTTGTTACGTAAATTGTGGCGAGGTCAAGAGTCAATGGTCAATGGCGAACGGCTTAGGAGGTTTCATAAGTTCAAGGGGTTTCAAAGGTTTAAAAAGTTAGAGCCGTTTTAGAGGTCTCTGTTCATCTGTCGTGAGACCTTTAAAGCATAAGAGATTTCATAGATCATAAATCACAAATCATAAATCACACATCATACATACCATGATCGGTTTTAACTTTTCAAAATATGATCCTTCGCAAAATGCCAAATCGAAGTTTGAGCAACTGCTGGATCTTTTCTTACAAATACTCACCCATACCAGCGGAGACTTTAGTGAAGCCATGCAATGGATGAACGAACTGGACAAAGAGTACAAACTCACTGACGACAAATACGGCATGGGCGATTTCCTGGAAGACCTTAAGCAAAAGGGCTACATAGATGAGGACCCGGGCAATGGTAGCATCAAGATCAGTCCTAAAACAGAACAGGGCATTCGCAAGAAAAGTTTGGAGGAGATTTTCGGCAAATTAAAAAAGACGAAACAAGGCAATCACCAAACTTTTAAGCCTGGTGGCGGCGATGAGATCAACCCGGAGACACGGCCTTTCCAGTTTGGCGATACCATGGAGCAGATAGACTTTACCAGCAGCATTCGCAATGCGCAGATCAACCATGGTATAGATAGTTTTAGGATGCAGGAAGATGACCTGGAAATTAGAGAAACCGATTTTAAATCCCAGACATCTACGGTGTTGATGATTGATATTTCTCACTCTATGATTCTGTATGGTGAGGATCGCATCACGCCGGCAAAAAAAGTAGCGATGGCGTTGAGTGAACTCATTCAAACC
>JANPJW010000044.1:0-46972 GCA_031425715.1 Chitinophagaceae bacterium
GGAGGCAGATTATTTTGGCCTGGATCTTTCGTGGAAGCTGGGTTACGACATTTGTGCCATTAGAAGTTTTTGGGATGAGATGGCAAAAGGCGAAGAGCGCAATGCTATCAATGATTTTTTCAATACTCACCCTTATTCAGATACGAGGAGCAAGTGCCTGGTTGGCCATATTCAAACAAACTTTGCTATTGCCTGCAAGTAGAATCTTTTAGATATTTGATTCTGTAATGGTCGATGTACATTTTTTATGTTGCTTCATCCCCTGTGAATTCATGCTGGGGGATAAGGCAGGGCTTTGCTGTGAATATGTTTGTACAACTCTCTTTTGTTTAGCCAGGCAATGTATATTCTGTTCGTTCTCCTTATCATTCACAAGAACAAGGTTACAGGCAAAAAACCGGATCACTTTAAGCTCTATTTAGTTCCTTTCACTCTTTCAATAAATGATTTTGCAGATTGTCGGTTCCACCCGCTAAACCTGCCCCGCTGCACAGCTAAAATATTTTCGTCAGGGTAATCCAGGAAATAGTAAAATGCAAATTTGCCCCTTGGATTTTCCCAGCCCACTACCTGCCCAAACCGGAGATCGTTGAACACAAGTGTATCGTTCCAATATTCAACGGTGTAAAATTCCTGTGAAAATCTTCTGAGGTTTTTTACATCAGGCCGCTCTGCCATCCCTCTTAGTAGGCTATCTCTGCGGGGAAAATATTCAAAGGATATTTCTTTTTTACGGTCGAACCGGGAAAGATAACCTACATAATAGCCCGTATCGTTTCCCGCCACCACATACCAAAGCCAATTTTGCAAAGGAGCGGGTGTAGTGAAAAACCTGTTGTGGCTGATGTGTTGTTTTGCCAATATTTCTCTTACTTCCAGGTTGGTATTTAATTTATTAACCAACGTATAACTCAAATAAATGAAACTCATACCCAACCCAAATTTCCACCAACTTTTTCGCTGTGCATTTTGCCTGCGTAAAATGATCAAAGCAATGCAGGCAATTAAACTCCAGATTGAAAAAAACGGATCGGCCACATAAATAGCATTGAACGACATGCGAAAATGGCTGAAAGGCTCAAACCAGCCCACTCCATAATTATTAAAGGCATCTAAAAATATATGTATGAAAACTACTGAGCCAAAAAACAATAGCCATTTTTTAAAACTGATATTGTGGGGCCGGTGCCACTTTTCGGCCAGCCAGGCCATGACAGGGGTGATAAGCGCACAAAATAAAAGTGAATGCGTGAACCCACGATGCGTAAGAAAATTAGAAGTCGTATCTAACCAGAACGCCGCCACAAAATCAATATCTGGAATGCTCTGTGCGATGGCTCCCCACAGCATTGCTTTTTTACCTAATTTCTTTCCAGCAAAAGCCTCGCCCATACATGCTCCCAAGGCCAGGTGTGTAAGAGAGTCCATGTTTATAAAAATTAATTATTTGATATTTATGGTGGCTGCTGAACTATTTTCTTCCGCAAAAATAACTGAAGACTTGCAATTGCTCAGCAGTCTTCTCAAACATCTTTGATAGCTTTCCACGGTAGGTATTAAATTCGGACCACTATCCTTGTGATAAAAAACCTATTAGGGGAAAAGTAAATTTACTTCTTCACCGATGTAATTATACGCTGTTTGAAAGACTGTTCTTTTAGAAGGTGAATATGAGTGTTATTAATCTGCTAACAATGCCTCTTCTATTTAAATCATCCTGGTGTTGAGGGTGTGAACCCTGAACTATTTTTCGAGCAAAAAATTTCGTTAGCAGAATTAATATTATGCATATGTAATGGATACACAACCCTTAACGATTAAACAACATGATTAGCAATATTTGCTTTCGAAAATACTGCTTTGCGCACAAAATAAGTTTTAACAAATCATCGTTTTCTTTACAACCGCCCAACCGGTAACAAGCTGAAACAACTTATTCGGAATCTCATTACTTTATCCATTCTAATCTTGTGAGGTCTAAAACAACCATGTTTTATGGCGCAAACGGCTTTTAGAAATGCATTAAATGCTTATCACCTCAAAACCCAATATTTATGAAACCCAATGTCTACTCACAGGGCAAGGTTATGCTCCTTGCATTCCTGGTCCTTACCTCCTTCAGCAATCAAAAATTAAATGCGCAACAATTTCTTACCAAGATAGATGGATGGAATGCCTATGTGCATTTACCCGATGAGTATAATGATAGCTTGAGTAAAAGGTATCCTGTTATTATATTTTTACCTGGCATAGGGGAGTTAGGAACCAATGCATCCAAGCTGCTAGTAAATGGTCCCTCCAAATATGTTGCTGCCGGTCACAACATGCAATTCACTGTTAATGGGAAGTTAGAAAAGCCTATTGTGATCAGTCTTCAGCCAAGTGATCCATGGCCACCAAATGCTGCTGTGTTAAACCGCAGAGTAGATTCAATTGTAAAACGATGGAGATGTGATGAACGTCGTATAAATGGTACCGGTCTGTCTGCAGGGGCATCTAGCTGGGGTACTTACGTCAGCGCCGGACCAACAGCAATGACCAACAGGCTCGCTTCCATGGTGGTTATGAGCGGGGGAGTTCCAGGCACCGGAATAAGCAGTATTCAAAACTATATTGTCAACGGCGGAAAATGGTGGGGTTTTGAAGGCACTACAGATCCTTTGCAAATGGATATGCTGAGAGACACCTGTAACTATTACAAGGCTGCCTCTGCAAGATATTATCGTTACGCCGGCGGGCATTGCTGCTGGAATACATATTACAATCCTTCCTGGAATGAAAATGATGAAAGCATTTACACATGGATGCTTAAGCAAGTGAGACCAGCGGGCAGCAATGTGCCGCCAGAATCATTTGCCGGTAAAGACAGTATTTTGCCGAGTTTGGTTACTACTTTTACTTTAAAAGGAAACGGGAATGATCCGGATGGCCATCCAATAAGTTTCAGTTGGCGAAAAATCAGCGGTCCATCAACTGGAATTTTTACTACCCCTACAGCGGCACAGACAGCTGTAAATGGCTTGTCTATAGGAGTGTATAATTTTGAACTCACCGTAACCGATGTGCTTGGCTCTGTGGCAAAAGATACAGTTATGATAAATGACGGTGCAGCAGTTTTACCTCTTACACTGCTTGATTTTAACGCAACCGAAAGAACGGGTCATATATTACTTCAGTGGAATACTAGTTCAGAACTTAATACCAGTCATTTTGAAGTTGAAAAACTAGGAGTAGCCCAGGTGTTTGCAAAATTTGGAGCTATTTACGCAAAGGGCGCAGGTAGCTACACCAACCGTTATCAATTCGCTGATTATCTTGCACAAGATGGAATTGTTTACTATAGGCTTAAAATGGTTGATAAAGATGGACAGTTTACCTATAGTAAAGTAATTGCTGTAAATGTGAAGAACACCAAGATGGGTAGTCTTTCGCTTATTTCATTAAAGTCGCAAGGGACAATTTTAAATTATAATATTAGCAGCTTGAGCAACAAGCCCGCAACCATTACCCTTTCTGACATGCAGGGGAAGTTGGTTGACCGAAGAACCATACAATTGACAACGGGATTAAATACATTAAATCATCGGATCAACGTTCAAAAAGCTATATATGTTTTGACAGTAACAACTGATGAAGCAAAATTATCACAAGCATTTACGAAGGAATAGTTTTGAGTACATAATAAAAGGGAAGCTGGATGTTTAACTATTCAGCTTCCCTTTTTTTTATGCTGATATCTGTAACAAGCCCGTAGTGATCGCTGCCGCTTGAGAGAATTCGTTTTGTTTGAATAGTTTCAAAATGTTTGCTTATGAGAATATAGTCTATTCTCAGAGTGGGCGAAATATGTTTGAAAGTTCTCCCAATACCAGCACCCTTCCTTAGCCAAACGTCTTCTCTGTGCTTTTTTAAAGTGGCATAGGCAAATCCTGTAGGAACATCGTTTAGGTCTCCTGCAAATACTGACGGGCGCTTGCTATTTTTCAGTTCAGTTGCTACAATATTCACCTGCCCGCTTCTTTCCGTAAAGCCAATTTTTAATTTTTTTATGATGCTTGCAGTTCCCCGAATCATGGGATCGGAAACTTTTTTAATTTTATTAATTGTTTCATACTCATCCTGACCAAAATTTACACTTCTTAACCTACTGGTGAAAATATCAATGGTATCCCTGCCAGTAGAGATAGTTGTTTTTAACAGTGCACCAAAATGTGAATCTGAGAAAGCGGAGCGGTTACTATCGATTATTTTATGCTTGCTGTAAATGACATTGCCACTAAAATATTGGTTTGCGAAGTATGGAATGTCCCTGGAAAAATAATAATATGGGTATCCTATCGTTTTAGAGATGGAATCAAGAAAATTGTATTTGGTACCCGGCACAACTGCTGTGAAAAATTCCTGAAGACAAATTACATCTGCATCCAAAGCCTTCAGTTGCTTTATAATTGCTGCATTGTTCGCTTCAGCAATGGTGGGGTTAGCAGCCGTTAAATTTAGTAAGCCCACGTTCCAGGTTATGACTCTTAAACTGCCTGTGGGTTTAGAGTTCTTAAACTGAGGTACATCATTTATGGCAAATGAATTAAGTAATGAAGGGATGCTTAGCAACATTGGAATGGCGAAAGCAAAGGCCTGGCGTGGCCTTATGAAAATCCATGCACAGAAAAAAATAGATGTAATACAAAATAGCACCGGGAAGATAAGGGATAGCAATGATATGACCCACCAGGCGTAAGAATTCAGGAAGCCCGCCAAGTTGCTCAGTGTTAAGAGGAGGGCAGTAAAAATTCCTGCAACAAAAAAAATCCTTCGGAATAACGAAACTAAATTTTTGTTCAATACTTGAATGTTAGTTAAAAAGAACCGTTGGTTATGTGTAAAAGCTACTGTTAAAACTAAACAGAAAAATTTGATTGTAACGAATCATGCCTTGTTAACAAAGGAACCAGCCAGGCAAAACAAGATGGTATCTGTAAAAGCCCTGGCAGACGACAACTGATTTTGAAAATAGTACTGGATTTGCTATTTTGACTATTAAATAATTTACTCATTCAAAGGCATTTGCCTATTTTTATACTTATAACCCTGATTCTTCTCATTTTACCAAAACAAATAATAATTTTTAGCTCCCTTATGGAACATTTCAAAAATCTTTCGATAGTTATACCTGTATACAATGAAGGAAAAACTATCCATCTCATTCTTGATAAAATTGATAAGGTTGAGTTGCTAAATCAAATTCAAAAAGAAATTATCATTGTTAATGACTGTTCTACCGATGATACGGAAGATGCCATACAAAGCTACCAGCGACTTCATCCTCATTTGAACATGCAGTATTTTAAGCATGAGGTTAATAAAGGAAAGGGCGCTGCTCTGCACACAGGCATTAGTAAAGCCACCGGGGAGTATCTCGTTATTCAGGATGCAGATCTTGAGTATGACCCCTTTGAGTACAATGATCTTCTCAGGCCAGTTTTGAATGGATCGGCTGATATAGTGTATGGCTCCCGTTTTATGGGTGGAAATGCTCACCGTGTGTTATTTTTCTGGCATACTATAGGCAATAAATTTCTTACAACGCTTTCAAACATGTTCGGAAATTTAAATCTCACCGATATGGAAACCTGCTATAAATTGTTCAGCACTCCCTTAATACAGGCTATTCCGTTAAAAGAAAGAAGATTTGGGTTTGAGCCCGAAGTGACGGCAAAAATAGCCAGGGTAAAAGGTGCCCGCATTTATGAGGTGGGAATTTCTTACTATGGAAGAACTTTTGAAGAAGGCAAAAAAATTGGTTGGAAGGATGGCGTGCGAGCCCTTTGGTGCATTTTAAAATACAATATTTGGGATAAGTAGCATGAGCAATTATAAATTTGTTTTTAAGGAAAATGATGAAGAGGGGCTTAATACACTAAAGGCTATTGCAGAAACCCACCAGTTTAATAAATGGATGTACCAGGCCATTAAGCCTTATCTGAAAGGAGAAATTCTAGAAATTGGCAGCGGCATCGGAAACATCACCCAGTACGTTATGGATGATAAGTTCTCTATAACCGCAAGTGATATTCGTGAAAATTATTGCAGTATTCTCCAGGAGCGCTTTCAGGACAATCCCTATCTGATTGAAGTGAGAAATATTGACATCGTACATTCCGACTTTGATTTTGAATACCAGGATATGTTTGAAAAATTTGATTGCATTTTTGCATTAAATGCAATTGAACACATTGAAAACGACAACCTTGCTGTCTTGAACTGCAAAAAACTTTTAAAGGCAAATGGGCGGATCATCGTGCTGGTTCCGGCGTTTCAAAGATTATACAATAGTTTCGATAAAGAGTTACATCACTTTCGACGCTACACAAAATTAACACTAGGGCGTCTTCTTATCCATTCAGGATTCAACATTCTTAAAACCGAATATTTTAACATCGCTGGCATTTTTGGCTGGTGGTTTTCGGGAACACTGTTGAAGAATAAAGTATTGCCACCGGGTCATTTGTTTTTATTTAACCGGCTGGTGCCACTCTTTAAAATTGCAGATAAGCTTACAGTAAAGAAAATGGGCTTGTCAGTGATTGCAGTAGCAGGGAAAAAGTAAAAAGTAAAATAGTTATGGCGGACTTAGCAAATTTGCATACGCAGCATAATCCGAAATTAGGGATAGCAAAAATATTGCTATTTGTATTGATTGCTCTTTATTTCGTTTTTTGTTTTACTCCCCTTAGACTTCATTACGATACGATCAGGTATTTTGCTATAAAGGATTGTCTCGAACTTGGTTGTCCTCCACAATCTGATGCTGCCAAAGATTTCTTTCCTTTCGGTTATACTGCCTTCTTACTTATTTTTTCTAAACTTGGTATACTTAATTCCTTTTCTATTGTTTTTATAAATGCACTTTATTTATTGGGTGGACTTGTGTTTATTTATAAAGTTTTTGAAAAAAAAATAACACCGGCTTTCCTATTTGTACTCGTACTTTCTAATTGGCTTTTCATAAAATTCGTGGCTCATCCCCTGTCAGAGATGCAATATGTTTTTTTATCTATGGCCTCTATTTATTATTTTAACAAGTACGCCCAAAGTAAAAAAATACCATTTTTGTTGCTGGCCGTTTTTTTAAGTTGGCTGGCGTTGCAAACAAGAACAGTTGGAATATCTTTGGTTGCAGCCATTGGTGCAGGTTTTATATGGGAGTATAAAGACTCCATGGTCTTGTTTTTGAGAAGGAATAAAATTCTTGTTGCTGGTATTATCGTTTCAGTGATAGCTGCCGTAATAATTTTCGCTAAAGAACTTGGTATTCAGCACTACTTAGGTGTTTTTACCACTCATTTAAAGCAAACATCTTTTGCTACAAGGTTGGCCTGGCATTTTACAGAATGGGGCGAAGTGTTGTTAAATATGCCTTCTGGTAAAGCTATTGAGAAGCTTCCTTTGCAGCTTGGCTCGGCATTATTTATCATTGTTGGGATTGTTTTCTTTATTTGGTTTTGTATTACATTTTTTATCAAAAAGAATAGCATTCCCTTTTTCTTAAAAGCCTACCTGTTTTTTTACTTTGTTATCATTTTCAACTGGCCCTTTGCTGATCCCCGTTTTTGGGTTCCCGTGGTTCCCATTATTGTAATTGTAGTATTACAATCATCACTTGATAAAATTAAGAGGATGAAAATTATTACTTCTTTATTTTTATTATTTTATATTTTGATGGGTGCTCTTTCTGCTTTTTTTATGATCTACTCTTCTTTCAACAAGGAGTTTCTTGCAAAAACGCAGGCCAATGGTGTTTACAGGAAAGAATATGAAATGCACTTCTTTGGCAAAGTTGCCCAAGATACCTCTGCCAAAGCTACTCATGCGGATTCAACCAATGTGATAAATGCTTCCATTGTAGACCTACTTAAAAGGCATGATTGAATACGCTAACTTAAATTGTTATTGCGGTGTTTTGTGGATGAGGCGTCTCTGCCGGATACCTTCAATTTTATTAGTGACGAGTTTGTTCAACGCAATCGAAAATAGAACTGTAATTATGGTCAAAACCAGCCCTAAGTATTGATCAGGGAATATGTTCAAGTCATTTAGCCAGGTTAAGAGTAATATGTGGGAAATGTATATCGGGTAGGATAGATCACCAATCCTTGAATCTCTCTTCCACTTTTTAGACAGTAGGAAAACAAATGGCAAACAAACAAAAAATACAACTAAATAAGAAGGATGCTTTAAGGCAAAGAGGCTTGCAGGCACCTGTATGAAACTAAAAAAGAGGGTTAATGCAAGGAGTCCGCCAAATATAATCTTAAGATAAAGGGGCTGTATCTTAAGATCTTTTATTTTTAGGTAAGCATGATACGCAACGGTTCCCAGCATAAAGAACAATAGTTCTGTAGGGAAAAACCTATATGACCAGGGATCATTAACTAACCCGTAATGTCTCAGTACAAGGCGAAGTAAAAGTGATGCTAAAATTAGTGCACTAATAATTTTTAAATTTTTGGTTACCAGGAATGGCGCAATCAAATAAAAAGTAATTTCCATACCAATGGTCCATGCCTGGGGAACTATCAAAAACATATTTACATAAGGATTAGTTTGATGGAAATCCGTTGTAAAGAAAAATTGTCCCGTTGATGTATCTAATCCCAGAAAAAACAGAACATCCTGCAAAAAAAGAAAGCTGTTTGTAAAAATTAGGAATACGAGGCTACCTACTCCCATGGAGTTATAATACTTCATATAGTTACTCAATATGCCGTAATTGGTGCTCTCAGAATATGCCATAATTACCAGGGCATAAATTATGGTAATAACAAACACAATCCAGTAGATGGGATAAAGTCTCAAAAATCTGTTGGTGATAAATAATTTATAAGATTTATTTACGCCAATATATTTTTCCTTTAAGATTAGCGTCATGTAAAACCCGGATATTATATAAAACGCCTGTACTGCAGTCTGGCCGCCTACAAAGCCAAACCCGAGAATGGGACTAGAGTGAAAAAGAACTACTGATACGGCAAGGATAAAACGCAATATTCCCATAATTTTTTAACAGTTTAAGATTGGCTACCAGGAGCACCTCTAAGCCCGAAATTTACATGTTATTTGTTTACGCAAAATAGGTAATCGAAATCGTTTTGGTTAGGTTATGCTACTTCTAATAAGGTTTACTGGTATTAGTTATTTATAAACATAGCTATTTTTTCTTAATGTTTAAACCTTTTTGAACTGTAAAACATCCTTGTCGATTCTTTGGGAAAGTTGCAAAATAGAAATTTGGTTTTTTGTATCACAAAATTATGTAGCTGTCTTAATTAAAATTGCCAACCACTTTTCCCTGAGAAAAAAATTTAAAGTAATATGCATGATGGCAACTTATATAGGGCTATAAATGCATATATTTAGAAAAATATTTTAACCAAAATTAAGCTGTAGATGGAATGGATTAGTATTCTTAAATGCCCGATTACAGGTAGGGACTTACGCAGAATTTCGTCAGATGAATTGTCCGCACTAAACGAAAAAATACAAACTAACCAATTATGGGAAGCTGATGGTAAGCTAATGCAAACCGAATTAAAGGATGCCCTCGCCACAGTAGATGGCTCCTATATTTATCCAATTGTAGAAGGGATCATTTTGCTGTTGCCTGATCTGGCTTTGGTAGACGCAGAGGAAAGAGTATTGGCCGACAGTTTGAGTGATGACAAAAAACTGGTGAAGAATTTTTATGATAACCGGGGATGGCATACAACTGATAAGGGTGATTACGAGGATGCAGATATATTTGAAGACTTAAGGCCTTTTGCGCAAGACTATCTTACCAAATGTCACAATCGTGTAAACAGATACCTCAACCCCTCCGGAAAGTATATGATGGACGCCGCATCAGGTGCTCTGCAGTTCAAGGAGTATCTTCAGTACTCGGAAAATTATAGTTACAGAATTTGCGTAGATCTTTCGTTTCAAGGTTTAATGGAGTGTAAACGTAAGCTAGGGGATAAAGCAATCTGTCTTCTTTGCGATATGACGAATTTGCCGGTGAAGGATGATTCGATCGATGGTTTCGTCTCTTTAAATACAATTTATCACATCCCCAAAGACGAGCAGGTAAAGGCTATAGCCGAACTCTACAGGGCGATGATGCCAGGCGGTAAAGGTGTAGTAGTATACGATTGGTATAAACATTCTCCATGGATGAATCTGACACTCTTGCCATTTAGAGGGTATGAATTTATGAGGAACCGGATAAAAAGTTTTTTCTCTAGGGCTGCCGGAAAAGGGGAGCCGCTTAAGATGCTTTATTTTCATGCTCACAATTATGAGTATTTTAAAAAGCAACTTTCAATGCCTTTTAAATTGGTTTGCTGGCGTTCTATTAGTGTTCCATTTATGAAGGTTTATTTGCACGATGCTTTTTCTGGAAAGAAGATACTTGATAAGATTTATGAAATGGAAGAAAAAGACCCCGAGGAATGCGGCCTTAAAGGTGAATACCCCATGTTTGTTTTTGAAAAAGCTACCATTAATTAAATTTCATTTTTTCTCCTATGGCTCGTTTGTTTAATCGTATTGAAGTATACAGTTTGTATTTTTTTGAGTACCTTAAATTTGGAGAATTGCGTTCTTTAGCCAATGCTTTTCTTTACATGGCCCTTGGCAAATCATATGCAAGGGGAGACGTAGTTTCAAGCGGTATGGGTCGCTTTGAAACAAGAGCCGGCTCGCTCGATTTTCAATATGTAAACTATGCCTATGAATTGGACATTAAAAGATTTATTGAAAAGGAGACGTTCGATATTTTTTTAGATATCGGCGCATGCCTGGGAGAGTATAGCGTGTGGCTAGGTAAAAAAGGTAAGCGTTGCATTGCTTTTGAACCAGTAAGCCATAGTTATAAAATGATAGAGAGAAATATAAAGCTGAATGGGGTAGAACAAAATGTAATGGCCTGCAACTATGGCCTCGGATCAAAACATTCTACAGAATATTTCGAACTGAACCCCGTTAATCCCGGAGCCAATAAAAGGGTAGATGCTGCAGGTGAACATACGGAAAGATTTGAGATAAATTCATTAGATAGTAAAGTAGACTCCCTCAACTTAAAACCCTCCGATAGCATTCTCATAAAAATTGATGTAGAGGGTATGGAGTTGGAAATGCTAAAAGGTGCGGGCCAGTTTCTCAAAAATTTCGATAACCTGGTTCTAATTATCGAAGAGAAATTTAGTGGCGAAAATAATATAAGGAAAGGGTTAAGTAACATAGCCGACTTTGAATATGGAAAGATTGACGAGCATAATATTTATGCCCGAAAAGTAAAAAGTAGTCAGCGTTAAAATTAGAAGCATCCCTCCATACCATCATTAACATCCCACTTACAATGAAGCAGCGTTTTTTTAATCGGGATATACTGATACTGCTAGCTTCATTTCTTTTTTCAAGGATCATATTGTCTTTATTCAACGTTAACATGAATTACGATTCTATTAATGTTTATTGGCAATATTTGTCCCTCGATAGCCTTCAACATGATCTGCTAAAAGGGGTTTGGTACAATCATACACAGCCTCCTATATTTAACCTTTTCCTTGGAGGGATTTTAAAACTATTCGGCAGTTATGCGGCATTGGCATTCCCTCTTATTTTTAAGCTGATAACCATCATTAACGTATTGCTTCTTTACAAATGCTTGAAACTATTGGTGTGCTATTCTAAAATTCCGTTGATCATATCGCTCCTCTACGTTTTGAGTCCGGCAACAATGATTTTAGAGAATGAGTTGTTTTACACAACTTTTATTACAATGCTGCTGCTGACCAGCAGCTACTTTTTGATTCAATTTACAAGAAGGAACAATTACTGGTTTGCAATAGGCTTCCTATTACCGTTGGCCTTTGCATGCCTTACCCGTGGCATGTACAATATTGGTTGGCTTGTAGTGATAGCATTGGTCAGCATTTTTTATTTTAGAAAAACTGCATTCAGAACACTCACAGTAGTGTCTGTTTGCTGTATAGTGTTAGCTACCTCCTGGTACGTTAAGAACTACGTTATTTTCGAAAAATTTACTACATCTACCTGGCTGGGAATGAATTTAGCTAGAAATGTATTTCATGATCATGATGTAAAAGATTCATCGAAAATTGAATCCATTGAACCATTCTCACAAATCTCTGTTTACCGGCCTTTCATAACTGGGGTTTTAGAAAAAAGGTATGCCGGTCTAAATGATGCTGAGTTGCTGAAAGAATTTAAGAATGGAAAGCATGTCAATTTAAATCACATTAGCTATATAGAGGTTTCTCAAAAATATGCAGAAGCTAGTAAGGCACAAATAAAGCGCAATCCCGCTGCTTACCTCAGAAATGTATTGCAGTCGGTTGTCATTTTTTTTGCGCCAGCAACCCGTTATCCATTTGCTGAAATCCAATCTCAAAAAATTAAGTATTATGACATAGCTTACTCATTCAATTTAAATCATTTTGCAAAAGGGAAAGAAGAACGGAGGTGGGCCATGGTTCTGTCTTCTATGCCTAAAATAATTATGTATGTAATTACTTTTGGCCTTATTTTAACAGGGATAAAACGCAGAAAATATGTCTCAGCTCTCAACCTTTTTATCCTGCTCACTTTTGCTTATATTTTCTTTATAAGTTCTTGTGTCGAACACTATGAGAATATGCGGTTTCGCTTCGAGATAGAACCTTTGTTTCTCTTGTTACTGTCCCAGGTACTAGACCAAAACCTAAAAAAAGGGAAAGGCAAAATGCCGGATAATTCTAACGAAAATTTTTAACCTAGGGTTAATGATCCTTTTACTATATCCTGGAGGTTACGTTATTTTTTCTATTTTCTCGTTGTAGGTATGCTCTGTTGCTACTGAGTATTCATTTGCTTTTCTTGTTTTTAGCAGCGAGAGCAATTGTAAAATTATAAACTTCGGTATATGAACGAGCGATTTGTAAATTCGTTTGTCTGTTTCAGATTTATACAACGCAAGGAAAAAGCCTGCGAGAAAAACTACAAAAAGTATTGTCCATACCACTGCACCTATTGTGCTTGTGAACACATTTGTTACCAGGATTAAGAAACACAGAATTAAAAGTAGAAATAGTGGCGGCCGTGTAAGAATGAAACCAAACAGTAGGCGATTAATACATAGATGGCTGATGCCTTGCCCCATCAGGTGGAAACCAAAATTTACATACCTAAACCAGGTGTTATTCCACCGGGCTCTTTGTTTTACAATTTGCTCAGGCCTTGAGGATTTTTCATCAAGGACAATAGCATTTTCAGCAAATGCAATTCTATGGCCTTTCGTAACAATTTCCTTTTGTAGAATTTTGTCGAAACCTGCACCTGAGCTATTTATGGGTTCCATACATTCTTTGAATAGCTTAACAGTGAAGGCCATCCCCGATCCCGAAAGCATAGAAGAGGACCCGATATTGAAAAGAATTTTGCGATCGTAAAAGAGATAATATATTTCGTTTACCGCATCAATACATGCATAGTGCGTATCCAGGTTTTTTGCTTTTCTCACTCCCTGAACAGCATCAAAACCCATGTTGAAATATTTATTGATAGTGGAAAGATAATTTGGTAACACTAAATTGTCACTGTCAATAATAGTTAAAATAGTATGCGGGCGCTTAAAATTTTCGATAGCAAAAAAATGAGATTTTACCTGGTTTGCAAATTCAATCTGCGGTTTCAATACAACCAGTCTTTCGCTCATAAATCCGGCTTCAAAATCGGGACACCCATCAGCAACCACATAAATTATAAAATTATCATAATCCGATTTTAAGATTGAATTAATAACGTTTACTAAGTTGCTGCTATTTTTGTAGGCCGTCACTATAACTGCAAAATCGTTTGCCGGTAACTTACTTTCAGGTGTTTCAACATACTTTTTTTTAGCGCAATAGATGAGATAGGATAGTACCGGGAAAACCAGTACGAAAGCCACACAACATTGAAAACCGATCCAAAAAATATTTAGAATTGATGAGAGCATAAGTTGCATTAAGTAAATGGAAATTAGCATAAAAGTATAAGTTTAAATGCTTTTCATTTCATTGTAAACTTCCAGTGTTTTACTAGCCGCAATTTTCCAACTGAAGCGTGAAGCGTTTACAAATCCCTCTTGTCGTTTAGTTTGATAGAAATGGTCATCTGTCAGGAGTAGATTGAGTTGACTATAAATCTCCTCCGCAATTTCCGGATTTACCAGGCATGCAGCGCCGCCGGCAATTTCTGGCAATGCAGACTTGTTAGATGTTATGACGGGCACGCCACAAGCCATGGCTTCTATAACAGGCATACCAAAACTTTCCCTATGCGAGGGATACAAAAATATAGCTGCCAGGTTGTAAAGTAAAGGAATGTCGGAAAACGGTATGTAACCGGGAGTGTGAATATGTTCCATCAACTGTTGAGCATCTATTTTCTTCAACAGTTCCTGAATGTATTCAGGCTCACAATCTGTAACTACAAGAGGCAAAGGATTGGTTTGCCGTGCAATAAATATCTTATAGGCTTCTAATACGCCAATGGTGTTTTTCTTAGGTGCTGTGTTGCCAAAATGAAGAAGAAACTTATCCGGGAGATTGTGTTTGTTTTTAAAAGTTTGTAAAATTTGGTTGTCGGAAATATTTTTAAATTGATCATTCACGCCATTATAGATGACCCTGATTTTCTCTTCGGGGATTTTTAGAGTTTTGGCTATAACGTGTTTTTCAAATTCTGATACAGTTAATATAATTCTGGCTTTTTTAGCGGCTGCGGGCACAATCAATCGGCGATAGATGTTTCCAAAATTTTGATATGCTGAACCCTTAAAACTCAAGGACTCCATGTAGATAATGTCATGGATAGTAATAATGGTAGGAACCTTGGAGAAAAGGGGAGCTGTATTTGCCGTGCAATGCAAAAAATCGATATTTAACTTGTTTATTCTTTTAGGCAAGCCAATTTGTTCCCACACAGGGTAACTCCCTTGTATTAAGGTATCTATCAAAAAATTCTGAGTGGATACTACGCTCTCATCATCCACATCTTTTTTTGAAAACAAAGTGTATTTGTTGCTTTTGTCCAATTGCTGCAGCTCACGAATGATCTCCATGGAGACTACCTCCATCCCATGTTTTTTAGGACGAAAAATACGTTGAACTTCTATACCGATATTCATTGTCTTACTTATTTTTAAAACTGTGTCATGTTAAATTTGCGAGTAACTCGAATTTTTGAAATTCCAAATTATTCCCTTGATAAACATTTTAAGGTGTAATTTCTCTCCTTTTAGTATGAGCGTTGCTAGTGCTTTTGGCATTGCAAATAGGTAATAAAACAAGTAGAAAATCATTAGTTGAAATTTGTTGCTATTTCTTCTGATGTAAAGGACACGGTTTCTATTTAAATAGTAAGTTTTGAGGGGACTGTCTTTTCCCACTGACATTGATTCTTTATGAAAAATTTCTGCAGATGCCTGGTAGTAAATTTCGTAGCCAGCTTTTTGTATCCTGGAGCTCCAGTCCCATTCTTCATAATAAAGAAAAAACAACTCCGGAAACATACCTGTTTTATCGATGACCTCTTTCTTAACCATCATGGCACACCCGTGGGCGCCAAAGGTATACCTGCTGTCATTAAATTGTCCGATGTCCTTCTCTCTATCACCAATAGATGTGGTTCTTCCCGTATACATATTCATTTTGTTAAACCCTGCATACTGAATAATTGAGGGATTAAAGAAGTATTTTATCTTAGGACAGGTTACACCAATCCTGGAATCAAGAAAGAAAGGTTCAAGAAGTTTTTCGATTAGATCGGGGGTTACTTCTGTATCGTTATTCACAATAAAAATGTACGACCCGCTGGCTTGACGCATACCCCAATTGTTGCCTCCTGCAAAACCAAGATTCTTTTCACATAGAAATACTTTGACCTTTGGTAACTGTAGGTTGGCAATTTTATGAGAAGGATTCTCGTTAGAATTCATATCACACACGAGAATTTCGTAGTTCTGATAGGTAAGTTTGGTGGTACTGATGAGGAATTGGCAGGTCGTGTCTGCCTGGTTGTAATTGAGGGTAATAATGGAGACAAGAGGGTTGTCTAATGTTGAGTAAGCCATTTAAATTTAATTCTGACTTTAAATTTAAACATTTGCTTTTTGTATAAGAGCAGAAGGGGTCTTTAATAATATTTTTAAATCACCTTTAAACGATCTGTGGCGGGCATAACTTATATCGAGAAGTATTCTTTCCTCATTGCTCATGTCAGTACTCCCCCTTTTGGAAATCTGCCATAAACCCGTGATGCCGGCTGGGGCCATAAATCTTTCTGCCCATTCATTGGTCGTTAAGGTGGTAGCCTCATAAAGAGGTAGCGGCCTGTTGCCAACTATGCTCATATCCCCTTTAAATACATTAACCAACTGTGGCAATTCATCCAGGCTGGTGTTGCGTAGAAATGATCCAACCTTAGTGATGCGGGGGTCATTTACAATTTTGAAGAAATGTGGCTGCTTTGGGCCCGCTTTATAAATGTTTAAATCTGACAATTCATCCACAATTTTGTCGGCATTGGTGACCATGGTTCTAAACTTGAAAAAACGAAATATCTTGAAACCTTTACCAGCACGTAATGAAGTATAAAAGACAGGGCCCTTGCTTTCTAATTTGATAGCTATTGCTATTAAAACAAATAACGGCAATGAAAGTAAAAGTGCTATCAACGAAATGATGATATCAATGGAGCGCATTGTATACAATTTTACCAAGGCAAATCTTTCTTTAGCTTGTTTCTCCTTTCTATCCTGTTGCTTGCTCAAATTTAGTTTCCGGATAAACCCGACTTTGTATGGTAGTTTTTTGAAAGTACTATTTAGCGAAACAACATCATCAACCAATCCTTGGGTAAAAAGTTGCCTAACGTCCTCCTTTTTAAGAGCACTCTCATTGTAGATGATAGGAATTTTTTGAAACTGGTTTAGCGTAAGCCAAACTTTAAATCCTACGAGTTGAAAGTGGTTTAATGGAATATCTAAAACAATTAGTTCAGGTAAATTTTGCGGATCAATATTTTGTTGGGCCTCAGAAATATCATTTACCGTATAGCTGTTCGGGAAGTAATCCAGGTACTCTGATATTTCAGCCGAATTTTGGCTAATAAACAAAAAAACATTCTGTTTTATGAATATGTTAGGTTCAACAAGAAGCTGAGTTTGGTCATGTGGGTTAGAGCTGCGCATATACATCCATTCAGTGAATAAATTCAAGTCTTAATAAAAATGGTTAGCAACAGAATTTGAATTAAAGCGGGACTTGGCTTAGAAAATATTCAGATTGAAAGAATTCCTTCTTCTAACAAGTTTTTTTCCACTTGCATCAATAAGGGATTCTACTTTGGTAGAAAGATATTCTGGATCAAAAGGTTTGGTGAAGAAAAACGAAGCACCCAATTCTGCAGTTTTGCTCTTAAGCGTTTCGTCATCTGAGTTAGATATAACAATGGTTCTAATATCTTTTAGTATGGAGCTGCTATGAATATGCTCTAATAATTGAAAATTATCCGATTCAGAATCAGCTATATCCAGTATTATTAAATCTTTATTCAAATCCGTTTGCAAATGACCAATAGCATCTGTATAAGAGTTAACAGATGTTACAGCATATTTTTTCCCCAGTACAGAATTCATTAAATAACTGATAGAATTGCAGCCGTCAATTGTCAAGATTGCGTTCTTTGTCACGATTGTTGATTTAGTTTTCTAAAAACATCATGCGAATGCATGAGGATTAATCAAAGGGTTAACTCGGAATATATATTGGCGGCTATTCGGTGTGTTTAACTAAACTATAGATATCAGAGATGGGGTTATTCGTTGGGGATTTTGTAGAGGTTCTTGGTAGGAATTGAGAAGGTATAAGATTTCAGCTGTTTCGAACTGTCGGGTAAAAGTATTAAAAAAAATGAATCTACAAAATTATTTTTTTTGAAAATTTATTTTCAGCTGCAAATAGATTGTAGCGCCTCCTTTATAAACTCTTACTTTCTTTTTGCTTTATCCCACAATACACTTTGCTGATTACTCATAAACTTTTTCAAGCCAAGATAGAGGGCAAAATTCATAAAAACAAAGTAATAAGGAACGTACAGGGATTTTATTTTAATATTCTTTTTAGCAAATAAATATCCTGTGTAAGCCGCAATATAAAATAGTAACTGGGCAATAAACAGCGTTAAATAAATAGAGCTTTCGGTACTGTAATACAAAAAAAGATTACTTATAAAAATTATGGGAAGTAAGACAGGGCAAAGTATCCAGCGTAATAAGCGGTGTGAAATGTATTGAAAAGAAAGTTTGCCGAATTTAAAAATATTCAACAGTTCTCCCAGCAGTAACACCGACTGAAATCCTCCGGCGCTGATGCGTATTTTTCTTTTTTGTTCTTCTTTCATGGAAAATGAAGGAGTTTCAGAAGCAAATGCCTTAGGCTCATAAATCACCCTGTAGCCCTTTTTGCATATGTTCATAGAAATAATAAAATCATCCAACAATACATCCGGCGCAACTGGTTCATAGAGTTCGGTGCGAATTGAAAATAGCTCGCCCGCTGCACCAACGACACTGTAAAATTTTGAGTCTAGTGTTTTAAGGAAGGATTCGTATTTCCAATATAGGCCTTCCCCGGAAGCTGCCGCATCTCCCGATTTAGTTGTGGTTATCACCTTTTTCTCACCAGCTACCCCACCAATTTTATCGTCGGTGTAATGTTTTACCAATTCCCTGATAGATTCCTTATTCAAGAAAGTATTGGCATCGCAAAACACAACAAACGGAGTCTTTATGTATTGCATCGCTCTATTTATTGCGGCCACTTTTCCCAAACGTTCAGGCCTGAACAAGAGTTCTATCCCGGCATACCTACCAATAACGGTCGTAGTTTGATCATTTGAACCATCGGCAACGAAAATGATATGCAATTTACCTTTTGGGTAGTCCAATTCAAGGCAATTTTTAATTTTCTCTTCGATGACGTCCTCTTCATTGTAAGCGGCTATCACCAGGGATACTTCCGGCTCGAAGTAACCCTTAAAGGGTGGGGGCTGGATTTTTCCGAATATTTTTTTTACCTGCAGGTATGCCCATAGCAAAAGGCCATATCCGAGGTAACTGTAAAAGACCACTAATAGGGATGACCAAAAGAGTATTTCTAATACAAGCATGGGCTTATTTTTATCTTTTTATGGTTTCCCAAAACAAACTGCCTTCCGGCAAAATCGTCGTTATTTTTCACAAGGATAAAAATTTATTTGTTAGAATGGTTTTTTTTTATAAGTTTTGTATCATCAAGACGTAGAACCGTTTCCTTCTGATCCATTTTCCTCGGCAAATCACACCTGACTTAAAATCCACATTTTCCCATTTTTCGGCCGAACAATATGTACCTCGGATTCTTATGTGAATCAGGGTATTGCCTAAAAAACCCCACGCCAATCTCAATTTCCTGTTGATCTCCCTTTAAACTTAAAAATTACAGGAAATGAATAAATTATTTACCGTCCTCGCCATTGCCTTATTTTCTCTTGCTTACACTACCTCTACTTATGGTCAGGCTAATATTTTTAATCCCAGTGATCCGGATTTAATTTTTACAGCATCGAACCAGCCGGCGCCACCGGCAAACAATAATGTCAATAAATGGGGGCACACAACTCGCTTAGGATGGAATCCATTCTCTTTCGGCTTCAAATCCTACATATATCAAGGAATGGCTTTTAGATTGAAGTTTCCTAAGACATATCAACACAATGTGACGGATGGCAAAAAATATCCTCTTTTTATATTTTTTCCTGGAAGGGGAGAGGCTGGTCCAATACATGATAACGAATACCAGTTACTGCACGGTGGGCAACTACATGCGCAAAAAGTAAATGATGGCACCTTCGATGGGTTTTTATTTTATGGCCAGACTTTGAATGGTAGCTCACAAGAATATTTTTCGAGAATTTCTAACATCATTGATTCTTTAGTTAAATATGTTAAGGCTGATATTGACCGGGTGGTAGTAAGCGGGTTGTCCGCCGGAGGAGGTGCTGCCCTTGATGTTCTTGCGACGGATACTTACAACAAAAAAATTGCCGCATCTCTTCCTATTTCCGGGGCTTCTACAGGTATGGTGCAATATTTTCCCAGATATATTACAGTCCCCATTTGGATATCAAATGGAGGCCTTGATCCGTCTCCTGCGCCTTTTACCGTTGACTATGTAATAACCGAGTTCAGGAAACTTGGAGGAAAAATTGACCAAACTTTTTTTCCTACACAAGGTCATGGGGTTTGGGGAAGTTTTTGGAATACTGCCGGATACTGGCCATATTTAAGTGCTCAGCATAAAGCAAATCCGCTGGTATATTTTCAGCGTAACGAATTTTGTCCGGGGGTTACGGTGGATGCTAGACTGGGGTTAAATCCAGGGTTTAACGCCTATGAGTGGGACAGAAATGGTGTTGTAATACCGGGCGCTACATCAAGTCAGCTAATTGTTAATTCATTTGGAACTTATAGAGGACGATTTCGGCGGACCGCCACTTCAGCTTGGTCTGAATGGTCGCCAAACCCTGTTGTAGTTGCAGAAAAACAAGGTACAGTTTCACCGCCCATACAGGTAAACGGTATGTTTAGTACGGTGTTGCCCTCAGTTGACGGACGGACCACAACTCCCCTTACCATTCCAAACACTTATTCCGCTTATGAATGGAGAAGAATAAGTGATAATGCCCTGGTAAGTTCCACTAACTCCTATAGTGCCCCTGTTGGTCAGTATAAAGTAAAAGTTACGGAACAATTTGGTTGTAGCAGTATTTTTTCTGATCCATTTACTGTAACTGCGGCTGCAGGTACCAACCTTCCCGACAACATTAATAATTTTAGTGGAGTAGCCCTAACCAGTAGTTCAATTCAATTAGATTGGAACGATAATCCCGCACCCACACACAATGAGACTGCTTTCGAAATTTTTAGAAGTACCACTCAGGGTACAGGATACAAATTGGTGGGCAAAACAGCCGCAAACGTTTTGTCTTATGCAGACCAAGATTTGTTGTCTAACACAACCTATTATTATGTTGTAAGAGCCATTAATTTAACAGGTGCAGCACCTGTAAGTAATGAAATAATTGTCAAAACCAAGAATGACATTGTTGCGCCTTCAGCTCCTTCAAATTTGAGGGTAACCGGCTCATCAAGATCTTCTATTTCGTTAGCTTGGGATCCCTCGTCGGATGATGTATCTGTGTTCAAATATGACGTTTATGTTAACGGCGTGAAATCTTTTATCACGGCAAATACTTCTATAACAGTTAGTGGTTTAGCTGCATCTCAAACTTTCACCTTATATGTTAAGGCAAGAGATCTGGCAGGTAACGAATCCCCAAATAGCAACCAGGTTAGTGCAGTATCTGCATTGCGTGGGTTGAATTATAAATATTATCTTGGAACATGGAGTGTGTTGCCAAACTTTAGTTTGCTCACGCCACAATCAACTGGCGTAACACCCAACGTCGATCTTTCGATAAGAACAAGGAATGACAATATTGGAATACTGTGGGAGGGATATATAAATATTCCAGTAACAGGTTCTTACACTTTTGAAACAAATAGCGATGATGGTAGCAAATTATATATTGGCCCGTATAGCCATACTGCTAATGCTCTAGTTAATAATGATGGATCCCATGGAGCTCAGTCAAGGACTGGAACTATCACACTAACTGCCGGTTCTCACCCGATAGCGATAACCTTTTTTCAAGGTGGCGGAGGCTATTCAATGCAGGTTTATTGGCAGAGTGCTGCTGCCGGTATAAGCAGACAACTAATTCCAAATGCTGCTTTCACGGACAACATACCAGTGCCTCCAAATGCTTTGCCACTTAAACCAGGTGGGCTGACCGTGATAGCAAGTTCTTACAACCGGGTAGACATTAACTGGAGTGACCTCAGTGACAATGAATCCGGTTTCGAAATAGTGCGGTCTACAAGCCTAACCGGAGCTTATCTACCAATTGGAAGCACGAATTCTAATGTAACTTCTTTCGCTGATAGCGTTGGGTTGAGCCCAAATACCAAATATTGGTATAAGGTGAGATCTATCAATCAATACGGCCAGTCAGACTTCATTAGCGTGTTGGAAGGATCTTGGGGATTAAATAGCAACTATACCGATGCCAGCGGAAACGGCAGAAGCCTTACTGCGGGCAGCTCGCCAACCTTTAATACGGCCGACAAAAAAGAGGGTACTGCTGCTATTTCTTTAAATGGAAGTAACCAATTTGCGGATATGCCCTTTAGTTCAGGAAGCAGGTTTCCTAGCAATGCCTACACAACAAGGACAGCGTCTCTTTGGATGAAGCCGCTAGCAACAACAATAACTGCTGCTAATAAATTGGTTTTCGAATTCGGAGGTTCAGATAACGGATTGGCATTACGCTTTAGCAGCGGAAGTCTTCAGGCCGGTATTGCCAGCGCAAATGTGAGAGGTACGGCGGTCGTTAACAGTGTTACCACAAATGCGAACTGGGTTGCCGGCGGCTGGAACCATGTAGCCGTTGTATACAATGTAAACGTCCTGAAACTCTTTATCAACGGTGTAGAGGTGGCTTCTACTAATCTTACTTTCAGTGCTGTAGGTTCCAGTACGAATTTCTCAAGGATTGGGGCTATCAATTCTACAAATGCTTTTAACTCATCAAGTTCAGGAACTAATTATGGAGGCTTACTTGATGATATTGTTATCATAACTGAGCCCCTAACCAGCAGTGGAGTGATAGCTTTAATGACCCAAAATTATGGGGCTGACACAACGTTCTTGTTACCCGCAACTCCATCTGTACCAGCAATCAGCTCTGCTACAGCTATAAGCACAACATCCGTGTCCCTCACTATTGCCGACAACTCTAACAATGAAACGTCTTTCGAAATTTACAGGTCTGTAGGAAGTTCAGCCAATTTTAGGCTGCAGGCTACATTACCAGCAAATAATGGAGCTACTATCAACTATCTTAACACCGATTTGTTTGCGAATACAGTTTATCGCTACAAGGTTAGAGCTGTGGGTATTGGTGGGGAGTCTGAATTCAGCTCGGAAGTTTCAGTAAAAACCCTGAACAATCTTCCTGTGATCGCTCCTGTTGCCAATACTACGGTGAGATATGATGGGCAAAAAAATATTACTATTGCTTCCACAGATAGTGATGGAGATGCGATGACTTTATCAGTTGTCAGCCAATTGCCAACCTTTGCTACTTTCACCAATTCTGGTAACGGTAATGGTATGCTGCAATTTGCGCCATCAGCTTTAGCTGACCAGGGTATTTATCCAATTTCTTTAGTCGTAACAGATGGCAATGATGGAAAGGACACCCTTGATTTTACTATCACGGTGAATGATAATTACACTCCTGTAATTACTGCTATTGGAGATCAAACAGTGGCCGAGGGAAGTTCTATTAGTATTCAATTGGCAGCAACTGATCAAAACGGAAATAGCACTTTAACATGGGCTATTTCGAATGCTACTTCTTTCATAACCCTTACTGATAATGGGAATGGCTTGGGTAATTTGAATGTAACACCAGGTTACCTAAATGCGGGAGTTTACCCTGTAACAGTTATCGCAAGCGATAATGCAGGCGGTAATGAGGCGGCTACTTTTAATCTGACCGTAACTAATGTAGCGCCTACCGAGGAGAAAGTATTTATAAATGTGAAATATACAAGTGCTGATGCGCCTGCTCCCTGGAACAATGTTTCTGCTACAAATACAAATGGATTATTGAACAGTAATGGAGCATCTACTCCAATAGGAATTGAATTTTTGGGTACGCCATGGAATGGGGGTAACGCAGGTACAGTTACTGGTAATAATTCTGGCGTATATCCTGACGCTGTATTGCGTGATTATTTTTACTTTGGTGTGTTTGGTGCGCCAGAAACAGTTAATGTGAATCTCAAGGGCTTAGATCCATCCGGCAAGTACAATGTTACCCTTTATGGAAATAGTGGATGGACGGGCCTAGGAAATAACGGTACAACAGTTTACAGTATAAATGGTGTTCAAAAGCCACTATACGTTGATAACAACACACAGAATACTGTAACATTTAGTTCAGTTGTACCTAATGCGTCTGGAATCATTACAGTGAATATGAGTAAGGGCGCTGCCACTCCATACGGACTTTTAACTTCTGTTGTGTTGACAAAACCTTTTGACGATGGCACTGCTCCTGTTTTACCAACAAACCTAGCTGCTCAGGCCTTATCAAATGGAACAGTGAAACTTAGTTGGAACGATTTAGCTTACAACGAAGAAAAATACAATGTATTCCGTTCATTAAATGCAGCAGGTCCTTTCACACTGTTAAACCCTGGTGCTGCTAATTCTAACGACAGCACATACATTGACAATAGTGTTGCAAGCAGTACAACCTACTATTATAAGATAGAAGCAATCAATCTTAATGGCTCTTCTGGCCAAACAAATGTGGTGAGTGCCGTTACCGCCAATAAGGCGCCTGTATTAACTACCCTAAATGACGTCGTACTAAAAACTGGTCAGAATACTGTAATTAACTTTACTTCTTCTGATGATCTAGGCGATATCTTGACGGCCAGTGTAATTGGCCTGCCATCATTTGCTTCGTTCCAAAATAATGGTAGCGGCAATGGTAGCATCTCATTCGCTCCGGGAGCTGATGATTTAGGGAGCTATCCAGATATTATTGTAAAAGTTACAGACAACGCCGGAGCCAGTGTTTCAGATACTTTCAAAGTATCTGTAATTGATGCAAATGTTCGCTCGGTATTCATTAATTGGTCAGTTCCTCAAGGTACTCCACAGGCAGCACCATGGAATAATTTCCTGTCTTATCCATACGCCAATGCACCTCTCTCCGCTTTGAGGGATGATGCAAATGTAAATACTAACTTCAGCGTTCGTTTGCAACAGCAATGGGATGGTAACCTTCTCAATGGAATGACTACAGATGGAAATGCAGGAATTTTTCCAGACAATGTGATGAGATCAAGCATATTCACTACCAACACAAGCGCAAGAGGAATTCAAATAGATGGATTAGATCCTGCAAAAAGGTACAACGTGGTACTATTTAGCAGTCATAATGCCGGCTCTAGTGCGATGGTTTCATTCAGTAGTGGTGCTCAAACAATTACGCAAGAATCGAGGTACAATGACAATTCATCTGTGCAGTTAAATGGTCTGATTGCAAATAGTGCCGGCACATTGGTTGTTACAGCTACTAAACTGGCAGGCGCAGCTTTTCTAAATCTTAACGCAATGATCATTGAAGAATACACTGTTTCTACACCTTTGATCAGGCCTCTTTATCTAATAGCAGAATCAATCCTGGACTTAGGTAAAGTAAAACTTACCTGGGCAGATAGATCCACGAACGAAACCGGCTTTAATATTTATCGTTCTACTTCCCTAAATGGAACCTATGGGCTGGTAGCTACGGTAGCAGCCAATGTGAGAACCTACACAGATGTCAATTTAACATCAAATCAGAAATACTATTATAAGGTATGTGCTGTCAACGGTGATGGACCTAGTAATTATAGTAACATTTCTTCTGTGGTAATGCCTTCTCAGATAGTATTTGTAAATTTCAATGTGAACGTTGCTCAAAATGCTCCTACACCATGGAACAACACCAATAATCCTCCTTCTGCCGGAGCTACTTTTAGCAACTTAACAAATAATGCAGGAGGTAATAGTGGGCTAGAATTGGTTATCACGGAAGGTTTTAGCGGTCCAGGTTTTACAGGTGTTACCGGAGCAGGCTTATTTCCTAGTGGCGTAATGGAAAGCAATTACTGGAATGATGGCGGCCAACTTTCTCAACTGAAGTTTAATAACCTGGACATAAAGAAAAAATATAGGATAGGATTTTTCGGAAGTGCGATTTTCACCGGAGGTTATTCGGTTGCTAACTACGAGTGTAACGGCAAATCTGTTCAATTGAATAGCCTTTACAATAATTCTAAGATTGTTTATCTGACAGACCTCGTTCCTGTAGATGGAGAGCTGGTTGTAAACGTTACAACTGCTGCTGGGTCACCTTATTCCTTTACGGGAGCGGTTACTGTAGAGTCTTATAATGAGGTAGTAGAAGAGGGGGCGCCAATGGCAGTGTTGCCATCTAGATATGTAAAAGGTTCTCAACCCGTTGATCTAGCCGTTAAAGCTTTGCAGCCGAAGGAGGTAATAACAACGTCTGATATAAGCGTTTTTCCCAATCCTTTTACTGATAAAATAGACGTACAGTTCTTTAACAAAAAAAGCGCAGTTGTAACGCTGCTTTTGTACGATCTTAATTCAAGATTAATTTATAAGACAGCGGACGTAAGACAAACTGCTGGTCAAAATAAGCTCACAGTTAACCTGCCAGCTAAGTCAATATCGCCGGGCAGTTATATCGTTAGTATAATTGTTGATGGGAAATTGGCTAAAGCAGTGAAACTAATAAAAGTCAACTAAGGGAAACCATCTATTACAAAAAAATCTGGTACCTGCAGGTACCGGATTTTTTACTTTTTTCTAAACCTCTAAAGAAACTATTGTGGACCTCCTCTATTTTTTAAAAGTATTATATAGAAAAAAATGGACTATAATTGCTTTAACTCTCTTGGCCATCATTACGGCATTTTTTTTCCTTGTAAATAAATCTCCTCTCTATACTTCGCTGGCTCAGTACTCAACAGGATTTACTTCAGAAAGGGTTAAATTAGTCGATGGCTCATCTGCAATTGACCTTTTTACGGTTGATGTGAAGTTTGACAATGTAATTGAGACGATAAAATCTCCACAGGTGCTAAGTCGTATATCTTACTCCTTACTGCTGCACGACCTTACCAACTCTTCTAGTGCTTTTAAAACCCTTTCCGAAAAGGATAAGCAAAATGATGCTTACAAAGCAGTGAACAGGGACAGTATAAGAATACTGCTTACCGATAAATTAGCACAGAACCAACTCCTTAAATCAAATGTTAAGAACGAGTATGAAGCTTTAGAATATTTGAAGCTTTATGGCTTCGACTATAATACTTTGTTAGGAAATCTGACAGTATCAAGGGTAGCCAGAACTGATTATTTGGATATTTTCTTTAATTCAGAAAATCCGAACTTATCAGCTTCAGTTGTAAATTCTATCGGCAATGAATTCTTGAATTATTATAGGAGCCTGAACCTTAGGAGAACAAATGAAAGTGCCCAAAGTATAAAAGATCTTGTGCAAAGCCAGCAAAACAAAGTAGATAGTTTGGGGAAACAATTGTTGAATGAAAAAATAAGCCAGGGTACCATTGACCCGGTGAGCCGAACCACCAGTGCTATGGAAACTGTTACCGGTCTGGAGACGAGGTTAGCTGAGGAAAAAAGCAAATTCAATGAGCACTCAAATCGTTATAATTATTTAAAAACGAGACTAGGCGAATTGGAAGCCAGTATGAGCGGCGGAGGTGGCAATGATGAAATAGTTAAACTTACTAACAGGCGAAATGAACTTACCGAAGAATTGAATAGAAAGGGGGGTAGTGATCCTGTGTTGGAAAAACAAATAAGTGATCTTCGGGCCCAGATAAATGCAAAGGCCAATTCCGGCTCGGGAAAAGCAAAGACAAAAGATGCCATTGATGCCATAAAAGTTCAGATTAGCGAAGAGAGTGCTATGTTGAATGCTTCAAGATCGTCCGTTGCAGATTATGAAGCAAGTATAAGGCGTTATATGGGCATGACCAATACAAACCCTGGCAGTGGCATTAAGATGGACGTTATACAAACTCAGTTAGCTATGGAAAACAAACAGCTCGGGAACGTAAAAGAAATGTACAACCAGGTGCAAGGCCTTGCTAAGGATGATCCAACCTCTAACTTTATACAAACCCGCATAGGCCAACCTGCTTCTGAACCAAATTCCAAGAAGACAATGGTAAAGATGGCCCTATCCGGAGCCTCGGTATTTTTCTTATCTGCTATTTTCTTTATTTTTCTTGAGATCTTTGATTCTTCTGTTAAAACCCCAGGCATTTTTAGTAAGCTTTCAAAGGTGAAAATAGCTAATGTAGTAAACCAGGTGAATCTTAAGAAAAGCAATCCCTCGGCAATAATGTTGGAGGATACATTGGTAAATAAGTTTCGAAAAAACGATGTTTTTAAAAACAATATTCGAAAGCTCAGGTATGAATTGTTACACTCTGATAAGAAGATATTCTTATTTACCAGTACCCAAAACAAAACAGGCAAATCAACAGTTATTGAAGCTCTTGCAACAAGTCTTACCCTCAGTAAGAAAAAGGTTCTTATTTTAGATATGAACTTTACAAATAATACCCTCACCCGTGCCTTTGGTACTGAAGTGTTTATTCAGGATGTGGCCCAAAACATTAACTTGTCAGCTCCATTTGCGCAACAAAACATTGCTGGAAAAACTCAGTTTGAGGGCCTTGATATTATTGGTTGCAGAGAAGGAAATACCACACCGTCGGAATCACTTTACAATATTGATATCAAAAGTCTTTTTGAGTATTTAAAAGAGTCCTATGACTTTTTGTTGGTAGAAGGTCCCTCTCTTAACAATTTTGCAGACAGCAAGGAATTAGCACAATATGTCGAAGGTGTTTTTACAGTTTTCTCAGCCGATCTATCTATGCTTCAAGTTGATATGGAGTCTATGAGATTTATTGCTGACCTTAAAGGGAAAAACCATGGCGTTATATTAAACAAAGTTTTGACAGAAAATATTAATTCCTGATACAAATTAGTAATTAGCTTAATGAAACCCCCGAGACATACATGGATTGATTATGCCCGGGGGATCGCAATCATCTTGGTATTGTATCGGCACGTTTTTGAAGGCATTAAGAATTCAGGTATTTCAATCGAGGAATATTTACCGATAGAGCATGCTAATATTTTGTTCTTTAGTTTTAGAATGCCGCTCTTCTTTATAGTCTCCGGAATTTTTGTAATAGGTAGTCTTCAAAAGAGAGGCTTTCAGCATTTTCTGGAAACCAAAGCACGCATCATTCTATATCCCTATTTTTTATGGGGCATACTACAAATAACACTTCAAATTTTATTGAGTGATTATGTAAATGCCAATAGGTCGTCGCATAGCTATTTGGAGCTCCTATATGCGCCCAGAACTGTTGATCAATTTTGGTATTTATATGCACTCTTCAATGTATCCATACTCTATGTAACAGGAGTTCACTTTTTAAAAATTAACACCAGATATAATGTAGTGATAGGGCTGTTTTTTTTCTATATCTCCATACTTTCATACCAGTATAAAGTAAACCTTGGTTTCCTGGGAGATATCCTCCATTATTATTTGTTTTTTGCAATAGGGGATGCGATTGGGTCAATCATTAAAAATGAACATAATAAAAAATATTTTGAATCCTGGAAATTATTGGTACTGCTTTTCATACCATTTATTCTGACACAGTATTATTTCCTTAAAACAAATCTTGAATATTCTACAATGAATTATGAGTATGTAGAATATTACCAACCCTTGCTCTTCATTGGTATAGCGTTGATGGGGGGGCTCTATATCATTTTTTTAAGTTTCTTTTTGCAGAAATATAGGCTTATAGCCTGGCTTCATGTTTTAGGACGTCATTCGTTGTACATTTATGTTGCACATGTAATGGTGTTAGCAGCCGTAAGAATCTTCATGACCAAGGTGATGGGCATCTACAATGTGCCAATACTTTTAGTTTTTGGAATAGTGCTGGGTCTTATAATACCCGTCCTTTTATATAAACTTGCTTTAAAATTAAATATGAATTGGATTTTTACGTTAGAGCCTGGTAAAAAGTATTCTAAGTTCATGAAAGCCTGATAAGCAATATAATATTTTATACAGCATATGAAATTGAGTAACCCAAAAAGCAGGTTTCATCTTAACATTAAGAGTAAAGACAGAGTTTTAGATGTAGGTGGCGGACACAATCCGCACCCAAGGGCCAACGTAGTAGTAGATAAGTATACTGATACGAATTATCACAGAAGTGGAGATATTAAAGTATTACAAAAACAAGAGTTTATTGCAGCTGATGGTGAGAAACTCCCATTTAAGGATAAAGAATTTGATTATGTTATTAGCTGCCATGTGCTTGAGCATGTGGAAGATCCTGTGAAATTTCTTGGAGAAATTTTTAGAGTAGGAAAGAGGGGATATATTGAAACACCCTCGTTACTGGGAGAATATTTTGCGCCAAGAGAGTCGCATAAATGGATATTGCACGAACACAATAATCGACTCTATCTAGTGGATAAGGTAAAGATGGGATTTATCTATGGATATTATCTAGGCGACCTTATCCAGGAATTTCTGCCAAAAAACAGCATTGGCTTTAAGATTGCAGAAAGAACACATCCTAACTTAATGACCATAAGAATAGAATGGGAAACTGATTTTGACTACGAGGTAGAACCTACCGACCCTGAAATCAGAAAATATTTTTCTGGACGTTGGGAAAATGAATGGGCTAACGATTTTTTTCCGGCCAGGTCTGCGGGGCAGGAGTTAAAAGAAGCTACCATAGCTTTTAAAGATATCTGCAAAAGTTTTATACAATCAAAAATTTTGAAAAAATAGAGTTAGTAATATACATAAATGATACCCGCTTCAAAAAATAATGGATGGTTACTGGCAGGCCTGTATAACGGCCTGCAAAAATTATCCGTTCCTATTTTTGGCGTGATAAGCACCATGATATTAGCTCACAGAGCTTTGACCAAAACCGAAATGGGAGTGTGGTCATTGTTTTTGGTAACCACCTCTTTTGTGGAGCTCATAAGACAAGCCTTGGTGAAAACATCTCTCATTAAGTACGTTAATCACAGCAGTAAAGAAGATCATAAATACGTATTGTCTGCGGCTTTGTTTTTAAATGCAGTGGTCACAATCTTGCTCATCTTTATTTTATTATTATTTGCAAATTATTTTGCCGAAATACTTGAGGCCCCGGCTCTGGAGCCAATGCTCTACATTTTTTTTGCCGGCATGTTGTTGCTGATACCTTTCTCGCACTTTGAGTGGATCATGTACAGCAAATCGCAATTCAGCGCCTTGTTTTGGACCTTCTTTTTCCGTCAGGGTATTAGTCTTCTGCTTATGGTGTTTTACCTGATATTCAATGACAAAATCTCTTTGAATCAGTTGGTTATTTTCTATTGTATTGGCATATTGGTAGGCATAGGCGTAGCTTATAAAAATGTGCGACAACACTTGGAGAATACTTTTACATTATCTCTGGCGTGGTTAAAGCGTTTGTGGCACTTTGGAAAATACGTTTTTGGCTCTGGGCTAAGTACCCTTGTGTTTGCAAATGCCGCTCAGCTAATGTTATCTCCAATCTTAGGCAGTACTCTATTTACAGCATCGCAAAGCGTAGCTGCACGGGTTATTAATTTAGCCGATATGCCATCGCAGGTATTAAGCGATATGCTCTTCCCTAAGAGTGCCAGGAAAGAGATTGCCGAAAACAAAGAAGTGCTAAAATATTATTATGAAAAAACTGTAGGCGCAACACTTAGCTTCACCATACCGATGGTTTTGTTTATTATTATTTTTCCAAAGTTCATCATCCTTATCATTGCCGGCCCTCAATACCTTGATGCCATTCCTTATTTACAACTGATAAGCCTTAGCGGTATCTTCCTGGCATTTTTAAAACAGTTTGGCGTGATCCTCGATTCTACCGGAAAGCCACAAATAAATTTCTTAACTATTACGATCATTGCACTGGTGCATGTCGTTTTCACATATTGGTTTATAAAAGTGTTTGGTTTTATTGGCGCAGCCTATGCTTTACTGTGTTCACATATTATCGGCTTTTTTATTACGCAGATACTCTTGTACAAATACTTCGGTATTCGTTTTTTAAATTGTTTTAAACACGCTTTCAGGTTTTATCCTGAGCTTACTAAGATGGTATTAGATAAAGCACAATGGAAGAAAAATTAATAGAACAGAGAGACATTATCATGCTGGGAATTCAACCCTGGGATATTGAAATTGGTTGCAATTTCAAAAATATGGCTATTGAAATTGCGGATCAATACCGTGTGCTTTATGTAAACCGCCCCTTAGACAGAATTACATCGCTTACCGAAAGATCTGATATCAGAACCATTAACCGTAAAAGGAGTATCAGGCAGGGAATTGGCGTTTTAACCGAAATAAAAGATCAGCTTTGGATTTTCAATCCGCAAACCATGTTAGAATCTATAAACTGGATGCCCCCTGGGAAGTTATATAGTTATTTTAATAAAAGAAATAACAAGAAACTGGCGGGTCAGATAAAAAAAGCTTGTGAAAAACTGAAGTTTAAGAATCCTTTACTTATCATAGACAATGATTTCTATAACGGCCTTTATTTAAAAGAATTTCTTGGTTCAGATTGCGTTATGTATTATTTGAGAGACTATCTTTTATCTCAGCCATACTTTTATAAGCATGGTGTAAGAGCCGAGCCCGCTATTTTACAAGCCGTGGATATTGTAACAACGAATTCCCTCTACCTTGCTACTTATGCACGAAAGTACAACCCTAATACGGTATATATAGGGCAAGGTTGTGAGGTAGAAGAATTTGAAAAGCAGCCAGATGAAGTTCCCTTGGGTCTTAGTAATATTACAGGACCAATAATTGGCTATTGTGGGGCTTTGCTTAGCTTAAGGCTCGATATTGATTTGCTTATTAACATCGCAAAGCAGCAGCCCGACTGGAACCTGGTGTTGGTGGGTCCCGAAGATGAGGACTTCAAAAAGTCTAAACTCCACGACATGCCGAATGTATTTTTTTTGGGACACAAGGAGCCGTCAGAACTTCCCGCTTATGTGCACAGTTTTGATATTTGTATCAATCCACAGGTGGTGAACCAGATGACTATTGGTAACTACCCCAGAAAAATAGATGAGTACCTGGCAGCCGGAAAACCGGTAGTGGCTACAAGAACGGAGGCTATGGAGGAATTTGAAGATAGTGTGCACTTGTGCAATGGTCTAACCGAATACTTGTTTGCAATAAAAAAATGCCTCGCAAACCCCAATGATATGCTTGCAATATTAAAACGAAAGGAAGTCGCACGCTCCCATACATGGAAACATTCTATCATGAAATTATATTCGGCCGTAAACGAATTTTTAAAATCCCCAGCTTATGCAGGAAGAAGATAATACCGAAACACACATCAAAAGCAGCCGGTTTACTGAAATTATTTCACTCATATTCGTAACCATCGTTATGATCTTTTTATTCGTTAAAATAGTTTTTTATTAGTACCTACTTTGTCAAGGCAACAATCACATATTACCAGTAAATTTCACTCCTGGGTAAAGAAGGAGCTTATTCAAAAAAAGTTTTTATCTCCATGGGGGATATGGATTTTAGCGCTTGTAGCCATCGCCAGCGGTTTCCTTGCGGCAAATGATCTTTTTTTTGTGCCCTTCGCTTTAGCAGGATTACTAGCCGGCCTGGTAGTAATTTATTTTTGCCTGTTTAACCCGCTCATTGGTTTTTACATCATGACGTTTGGCGCCTTTTTCGTTTTTTATCCAAACCATCTTATAGGCAGAGATGTACTACCGTTAAGCACAGCTCTGGAGATAGTTATCCTGTTCCTCTTTTTAGGAACTTATATTTCAAAAAAATCAGGAGATATTCAGCAGTCATCCGGGCTGTTAAAAAGCCTGGTTGCTATCACATTGTTAGTTCTGACGTTGTATATTGGCGTGCAAGCTTTTAACCCGAACGTGATAGGTTACGGAAGTTGGTTCCAGGCATTTAAAAGGGCGGTAGTTTTGGCATTGGTCTTCATTTCCGCTTATCGAATTATTGACACGGTACCAAAGTTTAGGTATTACGTCCGCTTTTGGATTGTCCTCTCCTTTATTACTGCGGTCTACGGATGTTTTCAGCAGTGGTTCGGTCTTTTGCCCATGGAAATGAATTATATCATGAGCACCCCCGGATCACAGGAACTTTTGTTTCAGGGAGGGCAGATAAGAAAATTTTCTTTCTTATCTGATGTGGTGTCTTTTGGTGTCCTATCTGGTTCGATGGCTGTGTTTACGTTATTGTTTGCCATAAATGAAAAAGACAAAGGGAGAAAATACAGGTTGTTTTTCTTTGGAATAATAATGGCCCTGGGAATGTCTTATTCTGGTACCCGAACTGCGACCATTATTATTCCTGCCGGGTTTATTCTATATGGGTTTGTAACCATTCAAAATAAAACCACACTCATTACTTTGTTTTGTGCGGTGCTCGTAGCTATCGCAGTATTGTTTGCGCCCATCTACAGTAATGCCACTTTAAACAGGATAAGGAGTACATTCGACTCTAAAGATGAATCCTTAAATGTAAGAGATAAAAACCGGAAGTTCATTCAGCCATACCTGCATTCACACCCCATCGGCGGAGGAATTGGTACTACGAATTTTGCAGGGTTTTATAACCATCCTTACCACCCCCTTGCAGGTTTTGCTACAGATAGTGGCTTCCTAAAAATAGGTCTTGAATATGGCTGGATCGGACTGATATTAATGATGGGTTTTAACCTGGCCATTTTATACCAGGGAATTTACTATTACTTTAAAATACGAGATAAGGAATTAAAACTTTATACTATTGCCATTATCAGTACCTTATTCCCAATCATTGTTACGCAATATTCCCAGGAGACTGTCGGGCAATTTCCTTCTGGTATTTTCTTCTTTTCTTCTATATCTTTATTAAAGAGGCTTTTAGAGTTTGATCAAAATCAAAATTCAAAAGAGGAATTAGCGCAGGCAATGGATTGATTCACTACCGGTTCAATAATACGGGTATAAAAAATAAACAATGAAACACAACTTCATAACAGCCATAATGACACTATTTTTTTACACGGCAGGCTATAGCCAGCGGATACCCCAGGTGCCCGATAGTATCAGAAAAAATTACAAAGAAGTGCAGGCGTTAGCTAAAAAACCTATTGATTATGCTAATCTCAACCAGGATTCTCTGATAAAGGTTAAGCTCGTAAAACTGGCTTTGGAAAATCCAACCATGCAAATAGCCGAGGCCAATCAAAGGATTGCGCAATCTGAACTTACAAAAGCTAAAACATCCTGGCTAAGTTCTTTTAATGCAGGTGCCAACGTAAATGAATTTGTTATACAGGGTTCTGCCGCTGCCAGTTTTTTTCCAAAATATAACTTAGGAGTTTCTGTTCCATTTGACGTTTTGCCAAAGTTAAAACGAGATAAAAAAGTTGCAAGGGAAAACATTTTTATCAGCAATGAAATGCGAAAGGAAAGGGAACAGTTTGTAAAAGCGCAGGTTTTGATCGCATACGAAAATTACAAGGAGAAAAAAGAAATGGTGTTTCTGCAAAAGAGTTCTATAGAATATGATTTCTCTGCTTATGAGGCAGCCCAAAGTAATTATACCGCCGGCGATGTTTCCATGGAGGATATGAATAAAACACACCAGCTGTATTTGAATGAAAAAGCTAAATTAATTTCAAAGGAAAAGGAGTTAAACATTGCCATTA
Organism: Chitinophagaceae bacterium; assembly: GCA_031425715.1. Classification (GTDB taxonomy): domain Bacteria; phylum Bacteroidota; class Bacteroidia; order Chitinophagales; family Chitinophagaceae; genus Ferruginibacter. Next base: position 35,657 of record JANPJW010000044.1, read on the forward strand.
TTGAATTGGAACAATTGACAGGCGTTCCACTGTCCCAAGCGCTAAAGTTTCCCTAATATATAAACCAGTAGTTGAATCATGAACCGTAAAAAGGCAATTCTTTCTATGTTTGTTTTGGGTGGAGGCGCTGCTGCCACCTATTCTGGCTATAAGTTTTATACTATTGCCAAAACTCCTGATTTTGCTTTCCTAAATAATCAAAAAGCCTTCATTGCTGACCTGGCAGAAACCATAATTCCCAGAACAAATACTCCCGGGGCAAAAGATGTAAAGGCAGAAGAAGTAATCATAACTCTTATAAAAAATGGGGCGAACAAAAAAACACAGAATAATTTTATTGAAGGGTTAAAGGACGCTGATCGTTTTGCAAAAGGCAAATTTGGTAAAGTATTTACCAGCCTTACTGTGCCGGAGCAAAAAAGTGTTGTAGAGCATTTCTCTCAAAAAGGAAAGAATTTTTCAGGTTTGTTAGGCAAAGTAAAAAATAAACTTTTAGGCAAGTCTTTCTTTGACATTCTAAAATATTACACCACTGTAGCTTATTGCACATCCCGCCAGGGTGCCACAGAAACGCTGGCTTATGATTATATTCCCGGTAGCTACCAGGCCTGTATTCAACTTTCCCCACGTCAGCGTTCTTGGGCAACAAAATAATATTATGGGACAGCAGCAACAACCTCAAATAAATATCAATACCGGTGCAAGTACAGCTGTTACTTATGATGCCATTGTGGTAGGGAGCGGTATCAGCGGAGGGTGGGCTGCAAAAGAATTGTGCGAAAAAGGTTTGAAAACCTTGTTGTTAGAAAGAGGCAGAAATGTAGACCACATCAAAGATTATCCAACCGCAAATTTAAACCCCTGGGAGTTTCCCAACAGGCTCGAAATAACCCAAAAGGACCGGGAAGAAAATCCCATACAATCCCTGGCTTACACAGAAGCCAGCAAACATTTTTTTGTAAACGACCAGGATCATCCATACATACAATCTAAAACCTTTCATTGGATACGAGGTTACCAGGTAGGAGGTCGTTCCCTTACATGGGGTAGGCAAACTTATAGGCTCAGCGACCTGGACTTTGAGGCGAATTTAAAAGATGGCCACGGAACTGACTGGCCCATACGATACAAAGACATTTCTCCATGGTACGCCTATGTAGAATCATTTGTAGGCATCAGCGGCCAGGCTGAAGGTATCCCGCATTTGCCAGACAGTATATTTCTGCCAGCAATGGAAATGAATTGTATTGAATCACATTTTTCTAGAAAAGTAAAAGCGCATTTTAAAGAAAGATTTGTTACCAATGGCAGGGTTGCTAATCTAACTAAAGGATGGGGCGGGCGAGGTCCCTGCCAATATCGGAATTTGTGCGAAAGAGGATGTCCGTTTGGTGGATATTTTAGCAGCAATTCCGCTACCATTCCTGTGGCGGCTGCTACAGGAAACCTCACCCTTCGGCCACATTCAATTGTGTCTGAAGTAATTTTAGATGAGGCTACCGGCAAAGCAAAAGGGGTTAGAATTATTGACGAATTAACTGGGAAAACGTCTGAGGTTTTTGCCAAAATTATTTTCTTAAATGCTTCCACCATTGCAACTGCTTCTATCCTCTTACAATCTGTTTCAAAGCGGTTCCCAAATGGGTTGGGCAATTCAAGCGGGCAGGTAGGCTTGAATTTGATGGATCATCATTCGGGCACGGGCGCAATGGGCAGGCATGAAGACTTCAAGGATAAATACTACGCTGGCAGAAGGCCTACAGGTATTTATATTCCCCGGTTTAGAAATACCAATAGCGGGGATAAGCATCCTGATTTTATAAGAGGGTATGCATTTCAGGCAGATGGAGAGAGAAGCGAATGGAAAGATTTAATGGTGGGGGACAATAGTTTTGGACAATCGTATAAAGAAAAGATAAGCCAGCCCGGCCCCTGGACGATGTGGTTGGGTGCCTGGGGCGAATGTCTTCCTAACCCCTCAAACAAAGTTACGTTGGATGCCAGCCAGAAAGACAAGTGGGGATTGCCCTTGATAAAAATCGATTTTGAATTTGGCGAAAACGAAAGACTAATGCGACAGGATGCCCGGGAAAGCGCAGCCGAAATGCTATCTGTGGCAGGTTTTAAAGACGTGCAAACCCACGATTATAATTTTACCGGGGGAACCACAATACATGAGATGGGCACCGCAAGAATGGGTAATGATCCCCGCACATCAGTGCTTAATAAATTCAACCAGATGCACGATGTGAAAAATGTTTTCATTACAGATGGAAGTTGTATGCCCTCAGGTGGTTGTCAGAACCCATCTCTCACCTATATGGCACTTACGGCAAGGGCTTGTCATTATGCGGTGGAAGAACTAAAAAAAAATAATTTATAATCAACCTAAATAATGCGATTTTTTCTTTCCCTTTTTTTGTTGGTTTTCGCTGCAAAAGTTTCTCCTGCTCAACCGGGTTCTCAAAAAATTGTGCAAGTGGGAGCGGGAGAATATTTGACTACTTACCGTACGGACCAGGGTAAACTTTTTCTTACATGCTGGCGGGCCAACAAATACCAGCTTACAAAACTACCGGTTGAAAGAGTAATGGCAGTAGACGGGGCGCAGTACACCAATATTGCATTAGATAGTAGCGGAGCAGTTTATATCATAGGAATTCACCCGAATGGCGTTCCTTATGCCAAAGTTGTACCTATAGATGATAAAGGCGATCCGTTTACAGGAAATTCAAATGTATATGGTTGGTTCCAGGTATATCTAACATTAAAAAACGGCGCTGTCTTTACCTGGGGTGAAGACCTTTTAAAACTTAATGACGGCTTAAAGATTGGGGCTCCAAAAGCCCTGTCCTCTCCCGTTGGGAAAATAATTAAAAAGCTTGTACCCCTTACAATGGGAGAGCCCTGCCTCATTGCATTAGCCACCGATGGGAGTGTTTGGAAATATGCAAAAGGTAAACTTAAGCCCGAAAGAGTTAAGCTGCCTGCGCCTGCCAGGGACATAGCTGGTGTGGGTGCTGCATCTATTATTGTAGAAACGGCCACCGATCTCCTGGCCTGGGGTTACCTCGGATCTTATTTAGGTATAGAGGATATGGGAAATACACCCAGGTCAATCAAAAAGAAGTGGACAGCTGCAGGTTGCGTTTTTCCCTCTAAAGAACTGGTGGGTAACTACAATACGTTGCATATAATTGATGCAAATAATAACATGTTTGGTGCGGGAGAAAATGTGCAAGGGGAAATTGGCAACGGCAAGGAATTTCCGGATTGGAAAAATTCCCTGCCCAATTCCTACGCCTGGAACTGGCATCATGGACAGATGATTACTCCCCCCGTGCAAATCCCGGGAAAGTTTAAAAACTTATGTACCAGTAATTCCATTGCATTTTACCATTATGTACAGGATATGGGAGATAACTGGTATAGTTGGGGACGTAATAAGGCTCGCAGCCTTGGCAACGGAATTAGTTTAACTCCGGATGATGAATCCCGGTATCCGAATGCGCTTAATGTGCCCGCTCCCACCCTGGTAACTCCTCTCACCGTAAAATGGAAATTACACAAAAAGATAAATGAGAGCTTTAAACCACTACCATTAGCCAATGCAGGTGTCAATCAATATATAGATGCCAGTTATACCATACTAAATGCGAACAGTTCTTCTCAGCAGGGCGGAAAGATCCTGCAGTATAAATGGACCCAGATTTCAGAAGGGCAGGCAATAATTGAAAATCCAATGGCTGCGATTACAAAAGTGACAAATCTTACTTCCGGGGAGCATATGTTTAGATTGAAAATAACCAACGAAATAGGGGAGCAGGCCGAAAGTGAGGTGACTATTGTGGTACGCAAGCCTTAGGTGGAAAAGCAGGAGGCGTGCTACAATTTTTAGTTTTTTAATTCGTAATCCACTTTATCCACACCGGCTCATGCCTGTGGATAAAAAGTTCCTGAACTTCCCATATATTTTATTTCTTTGCCATACTAATCTGCTACTTTACTCGTTAAATGTGAGGAAATAACAACGCTCCTGCTTATGTTATTCCTTTCAATACCAAGCTTTGTGAAAATTCTCCTTACACAAGATTTCTATATTACCTAAACACTTTTTATCAAATGATTGGAAGATCAATTGACTCTTTCAATAGAAATAATTTGTGCCGGCTTCCAGGAAGTTGCCCAGATAAGGCTTACGAAAATCCACTTAGAAAAACCAACAATTAATGAAGAGTTTAATCATTCGTGTACTAGGTGCAACAGGGCTATTACTACCCATTGCATCTTTGAATACAGCAGTTGCACAGGAAGTTGTAAAAGTAGGCGCAGGAGAATATTTGACAGTCTATTTAATGAGCAACAAGACTGTAAAAGTTTCCAGCCAGGCAACTATTACACCCATACTCACCACTTACCCCGGTCTCGATTCAATCATAGATGTGCAGGGAGGACAATACCATGTAACTGCTTTAGATGAGCAAGGTAAAGTGTATAAGCTCAATAAGTCAGCGGGTTATACGATGACCAATGTAGATGAATTTGGTGCAGCTTTTACCGCTAATTTCCAGGTGAGAGGTTTCTGGCAATGCAATGTTTCTTTGAGAGGTGCAGACAGTTCCCTTTGGTACTGGGGTATTGCAGATCCTATGAATTACAGGGCAGGGACCACCATAACAGAGCCAATAAAGCTTACCATGCCCGCCGGTAAAAAGTTTAAAAAAGTTGAAACCGGGGCAAGCACCTCCCTCAATGATTCCTATATCCTTGCTCTTGCTACAGATAATACTGTGTGGAAGTATAATCGCAACAATGCTAATCCTGTGCAAATTACTGTGGCAGGGGAAAGCTTTCAGGATATAGCTACCCTTGGAGGAAATGCCCAGGTATTACTCACTCAAAGTAATAAGCTATTTGCAGCCGGATTTCTCAGCAGCTACGTGGGCACCACGGGCAATAGCAGCACTTTCAGAGATGTAACCGCTGCATGGACAAATGCAGGAATGATATTTCCCATTAAGGAACTGGTTGGGAATTCAAACACCCTCCATATTATTGATGCCAACGACCACATGTTCGGCTCGGGAACCAACGTGCAGGGCGAAGTAGGTACTGGTGTCGAATATAGCCCTTATAGGATTGCCGGCCCGCAGGGTGGTGTCTTTGGCTACGGTTTCAGTAATGGATTACTACTAACACCACCAACCCAAATACAGGGAAAATTTAAAAATCTCAACACATCAACTACTATCACTTTCTATCTCCATGTTCAGGATATGGGTAATAACTGGTATAGCTGGGGAAGAAATAAGGCATTTTCATTAAGCAATGGTAAATCATTAGGCCCCTACGCAGGCTGGGGTGGTATTGGCGATTATGCTGCATACCCTAACGCAATGGACGTACCTATGCCCAAGAGAGTGAATCCAGCTTCACTGGTTTGGACGTTGCAAAACTTTAATCCTTTGGCGAGTGTTCCACCCGTTGTTGGTGCAGGAATTAACCAATATATCTCTGTTTCGGCAACTACCCTGTATGGAAAAGCTTTTCAGCAGGAATATACAATTGCAAGCCAGTCCTGGTCAAAAGTTTCAGGCCCGGCGGGCGGAATTATTGCCAGCCCAAATAGCTTGAATACAAGTATTACTTCATTGCAAACGGGGGTATACGTTTATCGTTTATCTGCAACAAACAGCAATGGGCAAACCAGTACTGACGAGGTGAGTGTAATTGTGACTGCCGTAAATACGCCGCCCACCGCAAATGCCGGACTGGACGCCAACATAACTTTACCAACCAATACAGCAGCATTAAACGGAAGCGGCACAGATGCTGATGGCAGCATTACTGCTTACCAGTGGACTAAAATTGCCGGACCTGCTGCAGGTACCATCAGCAATGCCACTGCTGCTGCAACAACAGCAACAGGATTGGTACAGGGTGTTTATGGTTTTGAATTACGAGTAACAGATAACAGTGGAGCCATCGACCGGGATACCATGCAGGTTACTGTGAATGCGGCCGTGCCCGTGAATCAAGCACCTACAGCAAATGCCGGACAGGACGCCAACATAACTTTACCAACCAATACAGCAGCATTAAGCGGTAGCGGCACAGATGCTGATGGCAGCATCACTGCTTACCAGTGGACTAAAATTGCCGGACCTGCTGCAGGTACCATCAGCAATGCCACTGCTGCTGCAACATCAGCAACAGGATTGGTACAGGGCGTTTATGGTTTTGAATTACAAGTAACAGATAACAGTGGAGCCATCGACAGGGATACGGTGCAGGTTACTGTGAATGCGGCCGTGCCCGTGAATCAAGCTCCTACGGCAAATGCCGGACTGGACGCCAACCTAACTTTACCAACCAATGCAGCAGCATTAAACGGTAGCGGCACCGATGCTGATGGCAGCATCACTGCTTACCAGTGGACTAAAATTGCCGGCCCTGCTGCAGGTACAATCAGCAATGCCACTGCTGCTGCAACATCAGCAACAGGATTGGTACAGGGCGTTTACCGCTTCGAAGTACGAGTAACGGATAACAGCGGAGCCATAGATAGAGATACCATGCAGGTTAGTGTAAATGCGGCAATGCCCGTGAATCAAGCACCCACAGCAAATGCCGGTAGTCCGATTAATATTTACTTGCCGGAGGATAGCGCCTCCTTGATTGGAACAGGCCTTGATCCAGATGGCGTTATCGCCTTCTACAAATGGAGAGTTATCTCGGCAGCCGGTAGCTATTCTTTCAGCAACGTAAATACAGCGCAGACGAAAATTATCAACCTCGAGCAAGGCGTTTATACAATCGAATTGGCGGTGACCGACAACCGCGGCGCAACCTCATACGATACTACATCTATCTCTGTGGGCAGCAGTCGTCAAAATGTAACCGCCGAATTTGTAAATGTGTATCCAAACCCGGTAACCAGCACTTTGAATGTAGCGATAGAAAGCCCGGCTAAAGATGAAGCGATCTCAATGACTTTGTTTGATGGTCGGGGATCTTTAGTTTACCTTAAGTTGATTCAGCTGAGTGGCAACACGAAGTTAGAGAGCATTGATATGACAGGTTTCAAGTCAGGGGTTTATTTCCTGCAAATTGCTTACGCAAATAAAAAACAAATTGTAATGAAGATCGTACGATTATAAACTATTGATAACAACGATAGAAAGGATGGGTAGCAATAGCCAGCATTTCTTTATCGCCACCAGTATCACCATAACAATATACGTTACCGAAGTCAGCCAGATTAAATAACTCTTTTATTCTGCTGACTTTTTCCATTCCATTACAGTTCTCACCACGCAATTTTCCGGTTATTCTGTTATCGATAAGTTCGAGTCGGCTGGCTATACATTCAATATTGTTCTGTTTGCACCAAACGGCCACCCAATTTTCTGCTGATGCGCTAACCACTACCACAGGTGTTTGCGCAGCACGGTGCGATTCAATGGCAGCCATCGCTTCCTTTTTAATGAGAGAGGGCAGGCGTTGTGTGGTAAACTCGATGCATTTTTTATCAAACTCCTGGATGGACATGCCTCCAAAAAAATAGGCAAGCAATTTTTCCTTAGCTGTTTTTTTTCTCACCAACGAAAGTTTCATAGCAACAAGCCATGGCGATAGCTGGGTGATTCCTATGAAAAACTTCAGGCCGCCAGAAGTAAAGCGAGCTAACTCCAACATGGTATCTTGTGTTGTTATGGTACCATCAAAATCAAAAAATGCAATATTCTTTTTCAACAAAAATTATTTGAAAATTGTAAAATCTTTGAGATATAAAATAAGATAAAAACTAATGATCCATAATAAAATCGTCAATTGTATAAAGCGGTCCTTGTAAAGGATCTTTGTTGGTGATTGCGAATTTTGTTGTACAAATACGAGTTGAAGGTATCTTAAAATACCAGCGAGTACAAACAGGCAAGTGTAGTAAAGGCGGTATGTTTGTAATCTTGCAATAATTTCAGGAGATGTTGTGTACATAAAGTAGGCAACTATTATTACTGCACAAATAAGGGAGATTGCGACATTGATAAATTCCAGATTGTACCCTTTAACTGATTTGCGCATATCCATACCTGATGATAGCTTTAGCAGCACATCGTCTCTTCTTTTGGCAAGTGCCATGAACAAGGCTAACAGAAAGACCATTATCACCAACCACTCACTTAAACCGACGAACGCTATCACCGCACCGGCTTTAACCCGCAACACGAACCCGATAGCCACAATGATGATATCAAGAATGGGAATGGTTTTTAGCCCAAAAGAATAACCAAGATTTAATAAAAAATAGATACCCAGAACGAATAAAAATTTATCCCTGATGAACCATGCAGCAGCAAACCCAAGTAGGAGAAATAAAATGCAAATAAAAATAGCGGTTGTTTTAGATACAGCTCCAGAAGCAAGGGGACGAAATTGTTTGGTAGGGTGCTTTTTGTCATCTTCAATATCCCTGTAGTCGTTGAGGATATAAATGCTGCTTGCCACCAGGCTGAAACAAAAAAAACCTCCTAACAAATGAAGGATTGTGTCGAGGCTAAAAATTTTTCCAGCGAAAAAGACAGGAATAAACAAAAACATATTTTTAGCCCAGTCCTTTGGTCTTATCAGTTTAATATAATGTCTCATTTTTTATGCCTTTGAATATGTTGCTGTTTATTTTTTTATAAATACTTCTATCATTCCTTGTGTTTCTCCTTTCCTTGGAGCGGGGAAACTATCAACGAGTTGATAGTGCCTTTTTAAACTGTCACGCACTCTAAAAGGGTAAAAATTATTCAATGTTGGAATGTATTCGAACAACACAAGGTCGTAGTGATTTTTCAAAATTCTGGCTTCAAACATCTCAGCTTGCTTGTTAAACATACCTACACCAAAGTGAAACCAAAGGGGATATTCAGGATTATTTTCCAGTCTAAACGGAATCTCCTTAGCAAGTGAAGTTAATTCAGACATGTTGAGTACGGTAAGTTCTTTCCTGCTTTTTACCAGGTCCAAATTTTTGACCCTTATAATACCTTCAATTGTGGGTGCAGGAAGCGTAATATTTTTCAAGGTCGGCAAATCTGACTCCTTCCATTCATGTATAGGAATACTTTCATCAGCCGGAGATATTTTATAGGTGTTACGGTCTACGACATTTTCTGTGCTTGACGATACTGCGCTTGAAGTTTCCATGAATGGTTTAATGATAACCTGCATGTATCTCCAATAATTTGGACTCCACCACAATAACACCATCACTATGCTTATATAAAATGAAGTTGTTTTTTGCATAACCGGCACCACTACTACAAGGCGGTTTAGTATGAAGGCCACAGCAAAACTATGGAAGAAGATATTGTTATCTGGCGGAACATAACTTGTCACACTAAAGATCAGAGCCTCGGTAATGACAGCAATACAGAGTAAGAAGGGGATAACTATTTTCTTGTCGTTTATATTCTTCCTCCATTCTGGCAGGTATGGAAGAGATAGCATAACCATAAGAAAGAGGTAAAATTTTATCCAATGCGACCCGCCGAAAAATTCCTCGAAAAAATCAATCAGGTGCACCCGGGAGCTATGAGGTGCCTGCCCGTGGTTGAACCAATATTGAAAAGAGGAGGAGTCGGTCATGAACACATAGGCTACCAAAAAAAGACCGATGCCCGCAAAATATACCAGCAACGCAATCCACTTTTTTTCTATAATGGCTGAATACAATATCAAAAAACCACAAATCAATATTGTTAAGGCGCCAGCATCTTGTTTAGTAAGGAAAGAAAGAATTGAAAAGAAGGAAGCTGCTAAAACATAGAGAAGTGAATATTTACCAGTTGCATTATACAGGTGACTAAGCAGAAATGCCAGCGCTACAAGTTCATAAACGATCACGGTATGGTTATACCATGGCCAAAAATTAATAAAGGAAAAAGAGAGTATAAAAACTATGAGTGCAATAAACCTTGCATGGGCATCAAATTCCATTTTTTTTAGAATATGACGAAACGAGAGCCCAGACACTATATTTAGAAAAACCTGCGCTTTTATTAAGCTGAACATCTGGGGCCCAAAAATTTTGAAAAAAAGTGCGGGCACCATCCAGTATACTCCACCAATGGGGGTACCAAAATCACGGAAGGGAAGTTGGCCATTGCTTACTCTGTAGGCACCCTCCCATGAGAGAAAAATATTTATCCGATAGGGAAGGTTCACAAAAAGCGGGATAAGAGCAAAGAGCACAATTAATGATATTTCTATCTTCGGTAGATACTTTGTATTCATAAGCCAGAGTTCGGTGGTAGAAATATAATTTTATGGGAAAATACATGTTTTGTAGAAATAATAGGAAATCAATTCGCTTCTTTTTAAATATTGCTTCCTGGGTATCAAAAATTGGGACTTGCTTCACCCTGCGGCTGCTGGGAAACAGCCCTAAGCATTTTGCCGCTACTTTATATTGTCATACTTTTGCGTTGTTAGCCTCATTACACTCCAAGACTTCCTTAAAAACAATTGTATCCTTTAGTTTTCCGGTTTCCTAATATTACTAATGAACCCAACTCTTTTAAATGAAGAAGCAAATTACAAATTGGGGTAACTACCCAATTCAGGAAGCAGACGACCGGCTTTTTTCTTTTGACACAGAACTTAAAAAAACGATTTCAGAGTTTTCTGATTTGATACCGAGAGGTAACGGACGGTGTTATGGAGATGCGTCTTTAGCCGACAAAACAATTACAACTACTAGTTTCAATAAAGCGCTTTCTTTTGATAAGGAAAGAGGCTATTTCGAGTGCCAGAGTGGAATCACATTAGATCAGGTATTGGAAATTATTGTGCCATCAGGATGGTTTTTACCGGTTACTCCAGGTACCAAGTTTATTACTATTGGGGGTGCCATTGCCAGCGATGTTCATGGCAAGAACCACCATGTAGATGGCTGCTTTTCTAAACATGTGCATGAAATGGATATTTTTCTGGCAAATGGTTCCAAAATAACCTGCGGCCCTGACTTGCATTCAGACATCTTTGAAGCAACCTGCGGCGGTATGGGACTAACTGGTCTTATTTCAAGGGTAGTTTTTAGCCTCAAAAAAATAGAGACCTCCTATATCGTTCAAAAACAAATAAAGGCTTCCAATCTGGACGTAGTGCTCGAACTGTTTGACAAGTATAACCATTACACCTATTCTGTTGCCTGGATTGACTGCCTCAAAAAAGGGAAGCATTTCGGCCGCAGCATCCTAATGCTCGGCGAGCACGCAAAGCTGAGCGAACTCACAGAAAAGCAGCGAAGAGACCCGCTAAAGC
>JANPJW010000045.1:0-6414 GCA_031425715.1 Chitinophagaceae bacterium
TTAAACTGCTGGGTGGTGAGCGACAACCTGCGCAAAGGCGCTGCTACCAATGCGGTGCAGATTGCAGAAGAGTTGGTGAAGAAAGGGTTTGTATAAAAGCCCCTCCGCCCCTAAAGGGGAACTTGATTGAAGCGAATAAAAGCCCCTCCGCCCCTGAAGGGGAACTGAACGAAGCGAATTTTATTGTTATAATGAAAGAGCCATCAATTAATTGATGGCTCTTTCATTTATAATACTCCGGTTCCCCTTTAGGGGCGGAGGGGCTACCTTTTTTAATTAATCGTCCAGGTTTCTCTACCCCTTAATAATTTATCCAGATCACCTTTGCCAGATTTGGCCACAGCCTGCTCTAATTGCATGGCCATCATATCTTCGTAGCAAGGCCTGTCTGTTTCAAAGAATACTCCAAATGGTCTTGGAAGATGCCCTTCTAATTTAGGGTCATCAAACATGCGGATAAGAATTTGCGCTTTGTAAAAATCTTTTTCGTCATGTATCCACAAGTCGTCTGTGCTCGCACCTTCGCCGAGTTCTACAATTACTGGTTTAAAACCATCCAGCTTGATACCTTTATTTTGCGTAGCTCCAAAAACCAATGGTTTGCCTTGTTCAAGGAAAATAACTTCGTCTGCCTTGCTACTTTTTTCGGTAAATACCTCAAAAGCACCGTCGTTGAAAATATTACAGTTCTGGTAAATTTCCAGGAAAGAACTTCCTTTATGCTGGTGGCTGCGCAACAACATTGCCTGTAAATGTTTGGGGTCTCTATCCATAGAACGAGCAATAAAGCTTGCATCAGCGCCCATGGCCAGTGCCAGGGGATTAAATGGATGATCGATGCTACCCATCGGGGTACTCTTCGTAATTTTATTTTCTTCGGAAGTAGGAGAATATTGTCCCTTGGTTAAACCATAAATCTGGTTGTTGAACACTAAAAGATTTACATCAAAATTCCTGCGAAGCATGTGAATCGTATGATTGCCACCAATGCTTAAACTATCCCCATCGCCAGATACAATCCATACACTCAACTCTGGCCGGGCAGCCTTTAAGCCACTGGCCACAGCAGTTGCACGACCGTGAATGCTATGCATACCATAGGTGTTCATGTAATAGGGAAACCGGCTGCTGCAGCCGATACCACTCACAATTACAAAGTTCTCCCTGGGAATACCGAGGGTGGGCATAATCTTTTGCACCTGTGCAAGAATGGAATAATCGCCGCATCCGGGGCACCAACGCACTTCCTGATCGGTGGCGAAGTCTTTAGGGGTAAGGGCTGGCTTTTCTGCAATGGTTACGTCTGACATAAATTGAATTGAATTACAAATTTACTGAAAATTACATCTCCCGAATTACATCTTTGGCTTGCTTATGATCATCTGGGTGAATATAGAGAAGGAAGTATATAAAAGGCCGCTGGTAAACCAACGGCCCCGGCCGGTTAAGGCCTCAAATCATAGATGAAGACAGCATCGGTTAACAAAAGCTTACCGAAGGAGTCCATGATTTATTTCTAGACATTTATACCTCCTTTTTCTTTGATGAATCATAAAATTAGGAAGAAAATCTACCCGAAAAAAAAATTTTATAGCGAACAAATGAACCTTGCTTTTGTATCCGGAGTAGGCTCACATACTTTAAAACGACCATATACTTAATTTTCCTGCAGGGCTTCCCAATATTCTGCAGCCCTCCGGGTGTGCGGTATTACAATGGTGCCGCCCACAATATTGGCCACCGCAAACACTTCATACATTTCCGTAGTGGATATTTTGAGCTCGTGTGATTTGCCCAAGTGGTATTTAATGCAATCGTCGCAGCGCAACACCATACTTGCTACCAGGCCAAGGAGTTCTTTTGTTTTTTCATCCAGGGCTCCTGCTGCATAAGTATTCGTGTCAAGGTTCCAAAGTCGCTTAATTACAAGGTTGTCTTTGCTCAAAATAAGTTCATTCATTCTTGTGCGGTAATCGTTGAATTCATCTACCAGGTTGCTCATCTTTAAATAATTTTGAAGCACAAAGTTATAGTAGGTTGAGTGAAAGAGCAGGCGAAACTTTTAGCAGAAACAAGCATTTTAAAGGGCAACTTCTACGCAGATTTTAGTTCCACTCTCCGCATCGAGCTTCAAAGTGCCCCCAATTTCTTCTATTCTTTTCTGCATATTTTTAAGGCCGTTGCCAAAGCTGTTTTCATTTTTAATACCGGACCCGTTGTCAGTAATTTCTATGCACAACAAGCCATTTTTCATATGCAATTCCAGGGTTGCAAGGCTTGCTTCTGAATGTTTTAAAGTATTGTGCAGTGCTTCTTTGATGATTAAGAAAAGATTTTTGCGCAGCACTCCTCCTAACACCGTCGTGAGGGGTAAGTTACCCGTAATGTGGAATTGAAAACGGATGGAACTTGCTTCAAAAAAAGAAACTCCAAAGTGCCTGGTATATTCTGTAAAATTTTGCAAAGTGTCATTCTCAGAATTTAAACTCCAGATGATCGTGTTCATGCGGGCAGCTATTTCTTTGGCAGTATCGGAAATTTTATGAACAAAATTGATTTGTTCCGGGCTCAGCACTCCCTGAGTTTGATGCGCCATGAGATCGCTTATCATTCGTATGCTGCTGAGACCTCCACCTACATCGTCGTGCAGGTCTGCAATAATGCGTTCCCTTTCCAGCATCACTGCTTGCTGCCTGCTGTAGGCTGCATCCACCAGTGACTTTTCGTTGTCTGCTATTTTGCGTTGCAAGGCAATTGTAAATAGAAAAATATCAAGCAGTATGCTTATCATAACAGGAATGTAAGCACTGGCATTTGTGAAAATAGTATCAGGATCAGCCAACGAGAGAGAGATTACCAGGGTAATACAACTGCCCACCAGCACGAGTATAGTGCCCCAAATAATAAAGCGACCATAGGCAACCTTATACTTGAAAAGAGCAATCACTACAATCATTTGCAAGGGGAACAACAACAGGCTAATCAGATAATAAGCAGGGTCATATTGTATACTGAGCAAATTACCCAACAGGCAGGCTGCGGAAAGCAGCAGGTATAACACTATTAAAACAATAAATATCCTATACAGTGGCTGAGACCGCTTTTGCAACCCGAGGTAGTACATTACAAAAAGGGAATAAAATACGCTGATAAGAAACTGCACAGGCCGCTTGAATAAGTCAAACCTGGCGATAACATCTTGTTTGGCAGGATCAATATTAAAGAAATATTCGGGAATGGCTACAAAGTAATACACGGTTAGCAGTAACAAGTATACGGCATAAAAAAGGTATTCTTTTTTTCGTAAAATACTGTACTGTATAAAAAAGAAGATGGCCATAAAAAAGGCCACACTTTGATAAAAAAAGATAAAGTACTCGCTTAATAGATTCATTGCTGTTGCAAAATCGATCAGTCAGGAAAGTGTGAAAGATAATTTGAAAATAATTCTTTTATAAAGAAGATTGCCCACAAAATAAAAAACAATAACCCGTTTTGGAATGGTTATCTTTTAAGATAAAGGTTAACCGCCTCTACCCTGGTGTTTACCTGTAATTTCTTGTAGATATTCTGTACGTGTTTGCGCACCGTACCCCAACTGATGTCCAGCACATCTGCCACTTCCTTTCCAATAAGGCCTTTGGCCAACTGTTCTAAAACCATTTTCTCCCGCTCACTCAAGGTTTCTACGAGCGCATTGTCTTTCCCCATTTTGGTAAAACTGGCTACCACTTTTCGTGCAATGCTGCTGCTCATGGGGCTACCGCCGGCCAGCATGTCATCCAGGGCTTCTATGATTTTGCGGGGGCCTTCGGTTTTTAGGATATAGCCACTTGCGCCCGCCTTTAAAGAATCAAATATCTTATCTGTGTCTTCGTAAGCGGTACACATTAAAAACAGCATATGGGGGAACTGGTTCTTCAAAGCATTTACACATTGTATGCCGCTGGCGCCGGGGAGGTTAATATCCATCAAGACAACTTCGGGCTTTACATTCGGAATTTGGCGAATGGCCTCCTCGGCATTGCCGTAGCTTCCACCCAACTGATAATGGTCACTCATTTCAATCATTAAGTTCATTCCTTCCCTCAGGTCAGACTTATCTTCCACAATACATACTATTTTTTTGTCTGCAACCATACATCAAAATTAGTGTTTTGCAAAAGCAACTTAATACCCCATTGAGCGTAGAAATTTTAAGCACGCAGCTCCTTTAAAAAGTCCTGTATACCCAATAAAATTTTCTCTGCCATTTGTTGCTGAAAGTTTTCATCCAACATAAGAGCCTCCTCTGCGGGGTTGCTTAAAAACAGCGTTTCCACCAGTACATTTGGGTATTCTGTAGGACTGTTCAACATAAAATTAAAAGACCCTATCACTCCATATTGCCGGAGACCGAGCTCCTGCATGCGCTTATTAATAAACACATTTAGTTTTCTATTTCCTATATATCGATAATGGGTGCTCGTACCGGCGGCACGCAAGGGATCAGACGATGAATTGAGATGAATGCTTACCAGGAGATCGGGCATGCTGTCTCTATAAAAAAGGATACGCTCTTTGTTATCAACCAACTTTTCTACCGTCCTTGTCATAATAACTTTGGCACCGGCTGCCTGTAATGCTTTTTGCAATTTCAGGGTAACGGCCAATGCAAGATTTTTTTCCGACGATCCTGTTGGGCCACCGGCACCCGTGTTGCTGCCGCCATGACCTGCATCCAGGGCAATGGTCAATTTATCGAGGGTAAGTTCTTTGGGTTGTTGTTTTATTTTTATCACCAGCGTATTTCCGCGGTAATAAATTTGATGCCCCCAGTGCTGGGCGTTTTTTAGCTGAATTTTAATCCGAAAAATATCGTCTGCTATTTGTTCGTAATCTATGTTTTCAATTTCCTTCGCTGTTTGCAGTTGAGATATCCAATTGGTATTATTGGTGGCACCAAATACATCTACAATGATCCGGGACGGATTTATTTCCTGCATACTTTGATAAGGCAAACGGGTACTAAGGGAAAGGGTTAAATAATCATACCGCTCATCTCCATAAACGCTCCAGGCACCTGTAAGCGAAGCGGGTGTAAAACTTCCCCTGGGCATGAGCGTTACAAGGTCGTCAGGTATATAAGCCACCCGGTTTTTGGCCAATTGAACTTTATAATCGGCCTCTACTTTACCAATTACTTTCAGTTGTACAAGACTATCCAGGTATCCTATCTTGGCTCCGCCAAGCCTATCATCACCAAGGCCATATTCCAAATGAGCCAGCCGTCCCTTGGTAAGCAACACATCGGAAGCTAACGGCGACAATACAGAAAAATTATACCTCGTTTCTTTGCTAACTCTTCTACCAGAATCACTCAACACAATGGGGATTTTAATTGATTGGAAACTGTCAGTAGCAAGTACGGTGTACTCTCCCTGGTAAATTCCTTTCATATCGCCCACAGCGCTCGCCGGCATTTCGTATAAAGGCATATTCTTAAATGCAGTAACTGTAGCCCCCGGTAAGGCCTTTACTTTAAACTGTATCTTATCACCCGGCATCAACAGGAGATTCCCCTCCGGAAAAGTTTGAATACTTTCAATATCCAGGGTTTTGACTGGTTCTGCCAGTTTCGGTGGAGCATAGTTAAAAATGATTTTTTTACTAAGCATTTTATTGTTGGGTGCTATGGCTATTATGGTAAACAAACTATCGGCCCCAAGCATGTTTATTTCAAATGCAAAACCGCCGCTGTTGTACACTTTTACAGGCTGCTCGTTTATGCTAAGGGTACAAGTTTTACAGGTGCTGCCAATGATGAACTGTCGGGTGGCAGTTACCACATTTTTTTCTTTTGTGGGATTCTGCAGTTTAATAAAAGGGGTCTCATTGGTTTGAGCTTTTAAGGGTGTAAGGTTGAAAAGTTGAAATGCTGCAAGCGCAAGAATAACGGGCAGGAGCGGAGCACTTTTAAAATTCATAGTGTATATACTGTTGGCTTAGGGCTAAAGGTAATTAGAACCAACCATACTGACTGGCAGGACTACTGTTAAAGAAGGCACAGACTTTTTGCTAAGCCTCAATCCCTATTCAGGTGTTGATTTTTTGCATTGGCGGCAATGTAGAGCGCAAAGCCAGCAAGCGCAAGGTCTTTTAATAAGTTTACGAACGAAAGTTGGCGCATTTCAGGATCGCCCGCATTGAGGTACTCCGGCAAATGAATCATGAGTACAAAACTAATGAGCAGGGCCGCTAGAATATATCCTGCAACAGACACAAACCTATTGAAGATAAAAGCAAGACCGGTTAAAATAAATGCTGCGCCTACTACATATACCCAAAGGATACCTCCAGGCAAATAGTTGGGTACATAGGTTAACATGTTTTGTGGAAGCCGAAAATGGTGGATACCAAAGATGATCATTACAA
>JANPJW010000046.1:0-4135 GCA_031425715.1 Chitinophagaceae bacterium
TTTAGAGGTAGTGAGCGCAGGGCGTTCGAGAAAGTACTCTCCAATAAGAATGTTTCGGCTTAACGAATGACAGTTGATATTTTAAGTGGCTTCCTATTTCCATTAAAACCAGCTATCTTACTCTAACGAAGCCTTTAGGCACGCCCAACTATCAGCTTTTTTTACCTAAAAATTTTTACGATGGACCAGGCAACCCAAAATATGATTGACAACCTGCAAAAAAATACAGGTAAGACTTTGGAACAATGGAAGACAATCGTATCCGGCAAAAAATTTGAAAAGCACGGAGAGATTATGAAATTTTTAAAAGAAGAACATGCGCTCACACATGGCTTTGCCAACCTGATAGCGCTCAAATATCGGGGTGCCGACGCCGGCTCTGCGAGCAGTGAAGACGAGTTGATAACAAAGCAATACCTCGGCAAAGAACACTTCAAACCATTGTTTGAAAAGCTGATGAACGAAATTCAAAAATTCGGCAATGATGTAGAAGTAGCTCCGAAAAACGCTTATGTGAGCCTGAGAAGAAAAAAGCAATTTGCCATTTTACAGCCGGCAACCAAAACAAGATTTGAAATAGGCATAAATCTAAAAGGACAACCTTCAACCCGACGGTTAGAAAGTATCACCGCGGCCAATGCGATGTGCTCTCATAAAATAAACCTGGCCGATATAAAAGAGGTGGATAAAGAAGTGTTGCAATGGTTGAAGAAAGCGTATGATGGTGCTGGTTAGCAGAGAAGAGGCCCGGTTGGCAGTTAAACACTCCGTCAGCAGTTAACATAAAAAAGAACAATTGAAAAACAACTTTTGAACGGAGCGTCGCCACAAATGCTGAGCAGTGGTTCTCTGCTGGTAAACAAAAATTTATTAGATACTACTTACAACATTCCTTCTTCCTTATAAAAAGAAACTTGAAAATCTTTTTTAGTATCACTCCTATCTTTCTTACCGCTATTACCATCACAATATTTTTACCTTTTCAATTAACAAACCACCATCGTACCCCAAAGCGAATAATTAAACCTTGTGTGGGAATATGAGGCGCTGCAAAATTATTATTCACAAAACCAAAGCCATTTTTCGTACTCAACGTATTTAAATTTTCTGCTCGTAAAAAACCGGTGAAGCTCTTGATGCGAAAATGCATAAAGGCAGCAACGTCTGGCCGGTTGCTGATTGTAAGCGTATCCTGTGGTGTAAACTGGCCCACAAGCGGTGAGTAATTATTTGCTTTGTAAGGACTGTAATACCGGATATCCAGGCCGGTGCTTAGGTTCAGGTTCTTAAAATAGTTGCCTTCAAACGCTATACGGCTGCGGGTGTATATGAGCGGAACTTTAATGGGCGCATTGGCATCTGTTTGTTGCAAAGTAGCATCCAGGTACCAACTCCATTTTTTGGAAAGCCTGATTTTTTTAGAGGCAGAAGCCTGCAGTATATTGATGAGTTTACCACTTTGCGTGGTTTCCCGGTAATTATAAAAATAGCTGTAATTAGAAATAAGGTGATTGGCAAAACCGAACTGCACAAAGGGGTTGGTGGCAGTGGCACCAAAGCTGGTAATATTTTCTTTGCTAAAATTATTTACATTGCCCAGGTTAAAGGAAGAGCGCTCGTCAAAAATAAAAGACGGTGTACGGCTCGTGTTGGTAAAATACAAACGCACATCGCCCAGTTTCTTATTTAAAAAGCGGCTAAGGTTGGCCGTTACATTGTAATCGCCGCCATTCAATCCATTTAGATACAGCTCTCCTTTTAGCTGCATGTCCCATAAGCGGTTGCGGGTGCGGTTCCGGTATTCTCCATGTATTTTAATATTGTAAAATGTTTCTTCACCACCTTTAAGCGTGGCGTTTATATTTTGAATAGCAGCACCTGCTTTTAAGAACTGTGCCGGGTTTTTTGCATCAGGAAATTGAATGAGCGAAAAGTCATTCTCTACCATCTTCCACTTTTCTACATATGAAAGCGTATCGGGTAATAACAGCAGCGAAAGTTTGTACCAATCTTTATAAATGGCAGAATCGGGCGCCACATCTCTAAAATTATATTGGTAAGTATAATAACCAATGCTGTGCTGCGCCCGCAGGCGTGGATAAAAAAGATACTCCATAGTAGAGTCATTCACCGCAACCGAATCTTTTTTGCCGATGTCGTAACTCTGCTGCAGAAACATGCCGGTATTCTTATAAACATTACCCGTTCTGATAGTGGTAGAAAAAGGATTGCGCACAAACTGCGAAGCATTGCCAAGGTTTACATCTATACCAAAGCGATCTTTAAAATTTGGACTCAATAAAAACGAATCGTTTTTTATACCGCCGTTTTCAGATGCACGAATGGTATTGCTCACAATAGACAGGTAGGCATTGTAGCGCTTCCGCTTGCCCTGGTAGCTGGAAAAAAAACGAGCGTTGTTGTGGTTGTTATTTTGGTTGATGAAAAAACCAGGTGCATTGATGAGTCGGTAATCAAAACCGGCATTGAACCTTGGGTTAATATTTTGCGTGTGCTGTGCTTGTATCATCTGCTCCTGCCCGGCGGCCAACTGGTAGCCCAGCAATGAAAAAGGACGGGTAGTTTTATAAAATTTTGTTTCCTCTATGGTGAACTTGTAAATATCAAATGCGTGAAAACCTGCATCCCAACCGGCTTTGGCAAAGGGAGTAAATATGAGTGGAAATGCGGCTGCACCATTGTTGCCCAGGTATTGGTAGTTGGTAGGCACCGGGTAATACTTATCAAAATCGTTTACCGAAGAATCAAGACCATAGCGTTTGAGCGCATCCAGGTAACGATAACTAATGGTGATGGAATCTTTGAGATCGTCTCTTTGTTTAAAACCACTACTGTCTTTTGTTGCTGAAGTGTTGGGGCGATTACCCGGGTTGTTGCCTCCCAGTATTGGCGGCCGTCTCCTTAGGTTAGGTTCTACCTGCGCCAACACATGCTGGCCAATACACAAGACTACCAACAAAAAGACAAATTTTTTCATGTAGCGCTTATAACTGTGCGATCATTTCTTTAAAAATATGAGTGAGTTTTGGCTCTGTTTCTTTGGCAGCCTGCAACACTTCTTCATGGGTGATCACATTTTCTTCTTCTCTAATTCCGAGGTCGGTAATTACGCTTATGGCAAAAACGGGTAAGCCCATGTGCACAGCAGCAATCACTTCCTGCACAGTACTCATGCCCACTGCATCCGCACCGAGTATGTGTACCATTTTATATTCTGCTTTTGTTTCAAAGGTGGGTCCGGTTACGCCAATATATACACCGGTTTTAATATCATAACCGGCGGCAACTGCTATACTCTTTGCTTTGGCAATTAAATCTTTTTTATAAGGCTCGGTCATGTCTGGAAAGCGGGTGCCCAACTCATCCAGGTTTTTACCTATCAAAGGGTTTACATGAAACTGGCTGATATGATCTGTAATAATCATCAGGTCTCCCACTTTAAAATCGGGGTTGGTACCACCTGCCGCATTGCTCAGCAGCAATTGCCCAATGCCCAACATTTTCATCACACGAATAGGAAACACCACTTCTTGTGCGCTGTAACCCTCGTAATAGTGAAACCGACCTGCCATCACCAATACTTTTTTACCAGACAGTTCTCCAAAAATGAGTTTGCTATTGTGTCCCTTTACCGTGCTCACCGGAAAGTGTGGAATATCTGCGTAAGGTATTTCAACTTCTATTTTAATCTCATTGGTAAAACTCCCCAGGCCGCTTCCCAAAACAATACCAGCCTGTGGCACGGCACTCAGGAGATTTTGAATGTATGCCGCAGCTTCATTAATCTTTGTAATCATTTGTAACAATTCTATAGTTAAACGAGCAAAAATAAGATAAATGAATTTGCCTTGCCTCACATTACGCTTATTTCGCTCATTTTTATGAGTACCCTACCGTAATTGTTTTGGGTTAATTTCCATTGACAAGTCTACACAATCCGAAACATCAAGTTTAAAATCTCCATTTCATTCATCGATTGGCTTTTTATTTATCTTCGCCAAAATTTTTACGATATGAATCTTCACGAATACCAGGCTAAAAGTCTTTTAAAGAAATACAATGTTCCCGTGCAGGAAGGCATTGCATGCAATACCCCCGGCGAAGCAGAAGAAGC
>JANPJW010000047.1:0-2731 GCA_031425715.1 Chitinophagaceae bacterium
CTCGTTTTTACGAGTAGCAAAGATGGATGCCCCGCTTGCGCCAAAGTTCCACTCGTTAGACACAGCTACACTTGCGGTTTTATTGCTGCGGGTGGAGTTATGGTCCTGGGCACGATCCTGTGCGGGGACTGATACGCAGGAGAATAGCATTAGTATTCCTGTAAGCTGTTTAGCAAATTGGCTGGTCATGGCATGTTCGTTTAACACAGGAAAATATTAGTTTATTTTTCTGCGAAGTTCAAGTTCATTTGAGCGGGGGGTACCCAAGGTTCTAACCCCAGGGTCAATAACGTATAAACTCCGGATATATTTTAATAATATAGATATCTAGCCGGAATGCCTGAGATTAAAACTGATAATGGAGGAAGGAAGTTCTTAGCAGAACTGATGTGATGGTGAATCTTTGGCGGAACAGGAGTTTTGGCGGGTTCTAATTAAGTCGTTGAGAGGCAAACAGAACTTCCTTCATTTTGTCGATGTGTTCCTGTATCGAACCGGCCTTGACAGTATAGGTTTTTGCCATTACGCTCAACCCTTTTTTTAAATGATCTTTTTCCATTTTCAGCAAAAGGTTCCGGCGCTCTTCCATAATACGCAACGCCACCCATAAGGTAGATTCAAAAATTTCTCCTTGTTTTATAACCAGGTCTTTTTCAGAATAAGCATGACCGATATGGCATCGGTAACGGATGACTTTGTCATTGCCGGCTTTTGTCATTTCCCACAATCCCCCGCCGCAGTCGGGGCAGGCATAGATGCTTTTTTCTGCAATCCTGGCTACGTTGCTATAGTCTACCACAACCCTTTCTGCTATTTCGGATTCAATCAAAATATCTTCGGGTACCGTTTTGTCTGCAGGGTTGGTCTGTAAAATCTGAGTTAGAACGCCGCCCATTTTTCCCAAGGGAACACAGTAATCAACATCCATGTGGTCAAGTACCGACAATGGCATGTCCGGGTATTCTGCTTCGTTTGGATCCTGTACTATACAAGTTCCGCCGCTTTTTTTTATGGCAAACATTCCGGTAGTGCCATCATCTAAAAGGCCGGTTAATACAATGCCAATGCAACGTGAATTGTATGCAACTGCTGCGGATCTAAACAGCACATCTATACTGGGTCTCCAACGGTTTTCCTCAGGTCCTCTCCCAATAAGTAGGGCATCTCTCTTAACCAACAGATGAACATGCGGTATGGCAATGTAGATGTGGCCTTTTTTAATGGGATCGCCGTCTACTGCTAGTTTGCACACAAAAGTTGTGTGTGGCTGTAAGCGATGCAATAGGAAATCGCTGACGCCGGTACCGGATAAATGCATCACGATAAATATTGCCGTATCCATATCCTCCGTTAACTGGCTTACCAGTTCTATCAATGCGTTCATACCACCGGCAGAAGTGCCCACAACAGTAATAAATTTCGGCTTGTTCATGGTTAGTTATTAAGCGCTGCAAAAAAATGCTGCCGGGTAAGTGGATGAGATACTCAGATACTTACATTGAATTTTTCCTGTATCCACCCCGTTGAGAATCCGTAGATAACGAGTGCAAGCATTATCAATATAATGGCGATCATTACAAAACCAATAGCAGGATTTCGTTTTTGGGTAGGTGGCACATGACCATTGTTCCTCGGGTTAACCATTTCTTTGCTGGCCTTTATGATTTTACCGGCATACAGAGCTGTAAACCTATCAACGTCCACCTGGGTGTGTACAAGTTGTTCGGCCACGAATATTTCAGTGTTCTCGTGTAGGTCAAATGCCTGCAGCATAACGGGAAGATCTTCTTTTTTAATTTCCATCGTATAATTTTTGTATTGGTTAACAATTTAATTATTAACCAACAATTATACTGCCACCTATTATGTGTCCATTATTAGCCACAGTGGTTTTTGTTTCAATATTTTTTTGTGAATTTTACAATCGGCAGCATGTGCGCCCGGCAAATAGCCAATGCTCATCAAAAACTCGTTTACAATTTCGCCACCCGTAAACAGGAAGTGCTTCTTAAAAAGCTTCACCCACTCTTCCTTGCTTTTTGGGTGATGTTGCTCCAGCCATTTTTCAAAAGAGCCATATTCTTTTTGCAGCCCTACAATCGTACGTGCATTTTCTATAGCGGCATTTACCTTTAATTTATTGCGAATGATGCCGGCATCATTCAGCAGTCTTTCCCTATCCGATTGCGTGTAAGCTGCTACTTTTTTTATGTTGAAATTGTGGTAGGCTTTGCGAAAGGTTGTTTCTTTTTTTAGGATGGTTTCCCAACTCAGGCCGGCCTGGTTTATTTCCATTACCAACCTGCCAAACAATTCGTTATCGTCGTGAAGGGGAAATCCATAATGATTATCGTGGTAATTTTTGTGCAGCGCCTTTCTTTCTTCCGGCTGCATCGTTTCAATTGCATTGCAGTATGACATTTTTTTAAATACAAGTTAAAGAAATGAAGTGATACATTTTCAGGCTTACGATGTACGCTTGTATCTGACAATTAATTTAAGAGGTAAAGTGTTGGAGGCATTGCTGAAAAGCGTTATGGCGCACAAGTGTGCGACGCAACCAAAGCTGGTTAGAATTACTACTGCCTGGCCCCCAAAAAAAAGCCCCGAAATATATCGGGGCTTTAAATATTTAAGGTGTTTCTAAAAAGCCCTGTTGGGATCAAAATTTTCTAACTCTTTGCACACGGCATTGAGGAAAGTAGAACCAAGGCCGCCATCAATGATACGG
>JANPJW010000048.1:0-6096 GCA_031425715.1 Chitinophagaceae bacterium
CCAGCACTGTTTCTGATGAGAATTTTAACCGCTCTATATTAGGATTATCATAAAATAAAAATAGAAAAGATGAAGAAAAACATTTTACTGGGAGGGCTGATCGTTTGTTTTTTTGCCTGCAGCGAACCTGCCAAAGTTGAAGACACTCCTGCAAAAGTAGAAGAAACAACAACAGTTGAAAAACCGGCTACAGCCTCTGCCAATCCAGACTACGACAAAGGATTGGAACTGGTGGCCAAATCTGATTGCCTTGGTTGTCACAGAATAAATCAAGCCTCTGTTGGTCCGTCGTACGCTGCCATTGCTGCCAAGTATGAATCAAATGAGGCAAATATTAATTTGTTGGCTACCAAAATTATGAACGGGGGGCAAGGTGTTTGGGGAGAAGTTCCTATGGCTGCCCATCCAAACTTATCAAAAGAGGATGCTGTGCAAATGGTGAAATATATCATGCTATTAAAAGACGAAAAAAAATAGACCAATGAAAAACAGACTCCCGCTTTTGGCACTCGCTGCCCTGGTAATATCCAGTTGTAATACAACTGTGAAAAATGACAATGCAACCGCTATGACAGACACTACAACAGTCAACAAGCCTGATTCAGCCAACTGGATTTCTTTGTTTGATGGCAAGACCACACAAGGTTGGCATAACTACGGCAAAACTACCATTGGCGATGCGTGGAAAGTAGCTGATGGTACCCTGTACCTGGATACTTCCAAAGCAGAAGGTTGGCAAACCGGTGGCGGTGGAGACATCGTAACAGAAAATGAGTATGAAAACTTTCACCTCAAACTAGAATGGAAAATTGCTAAAAACGGTAACAGTGGTATTATTTTCTTTATTCATGAGGACACAACCAAAAATAAATACGTGTGGAATACTGGCCCGGAAATGCAGGTGCTGGATAACAATGGCCACCCGGATGCGAAAATAATTAAGCACCGTGCCGGGGATTTGTACGATCTGATTAGCAGCAGCAAGGAAACCGTAAAGCCAGCAGGTGAGTGGAACGAGGCGGAAATTGTGGTAAACAACAACCAGTTAAATTTCTTTTTAAATGGTACCAATATCGTTTCTACAACGCTTTGGGATGATAGCTGGAAAAAGTTGATTGCTGGTAGCAAGTTTAAAGACATGAAAGAATTTGGTACTTATAAAAAAGGTAAGATTGCTTTGCAGGATCATGGCGACATGGTATGGTACAGAAACATTCGTATAAAAGAGTTGTGACAATAATTTTGAGCCATTAAAAAACCCCTGTCTTATCAGGGGTTTTTTAATGGCTCATTTTAAAACAATTTGTTAAGCAGGTGGTTGCTACTGCTGTTAATGCTGGCCAGTATGTCTGGCTTGTAATTATTTTCCTGTTCTACATAATAATGTTTCACGCCGGCAAGTTTCGCACATTTAAAGATCTTCTTAAAGTTGATAGAACCGTTGCCAATCTCAGTGTTCATCTTCTTATCAATCTTATCCATGTCTTTTACATGCAGCATAGGAAACCTGCCTGGGTTGGCTTTAAAAATTTCAACGGGGTCGTAGCCCGCACTCACTACCCAGTAAATATCCATTTCCATCTTTAATAAGTTGGGGTCAGTTTCTTTGAGTAAGATATCATAGCCCTTTTGGCCGTTCATATCAAAAAATTCAAAATCGTGGTTATGATAGGCGAGTTGCAGGTTAGCCGCTTTACAAAGTTCCCCGGCCTTATTAATTCTTTCAGCCAGTTTTTTGTACTGGTCTATTGTTTGGCGTCTTGCTTCAGCCATCCAGGGTATAACAATGTATTGATGTCCCATCAGGTGCCCCACATCACAAAGTTTCTTTACTTCATCGTCACTTCCATTTTCAAAAAGAAATTTTTCCGGCATATAGTGGCCACTGGGGCTCACAAGACCGTTTTGCTTTAAAAGATCCGAAAAATCTTTTACGCTCAAGCCAAAGAAACGTTGTTCTGCACTCAAGCCAAACATTTCTACTTCCTTGTAGCCAGCCATGGCCACTTTGTTTATTACAGAAGTAGGGTCTTTACTTATCAGTTCTCTTAAAGTGTATAGTTGAATACCTGCAACCCGTTTAGCTCTTAATAACTCTGTAGGGTTCATTAATAAACCGGCCGTAAGCAAACCGGATGTTTTTAAAAAGTTACGCCTGCTGTTCATGATGATTAGATTGATGGATGTTCAAGTTACACAAATCTGGCTTTAAACAAACACAGAAACTTTGTCGTTATGAAACCTTCAACTGGTAGTGGCACATATGCTTTCGGGCTCCTACTTAAACCTGTAGTTGCCAGTTATATCAGATGTTCACATTAAACAGTTTTAAATATATTTACGCCGGTGATATTTTATTACTCTTAACAACTGCAGTATGCGTTTTGAATTTGGTTTTTATAGTTCCCTGCTTTTGATCTTTGCCGTGCATGGCCTGGTATATAGTTTCCTGCTTTTGAGAAAAGGTAAAAAGAATGATAGCCGTGCTGATAGATGGCTTGCGTTGTTCTTACTGTTTTGCGTGTTTTATATAGCTCCCTGGATGCTGGGATTTGCAGGCTGGTACGATAACCAACCGTATCGGGATATTTTGTTTTATGTACCCATGCAACATTTGTTTTTTATTGGCCCCGTTATTTTCTTTTATGTGCAAAGCTTGTTAAATCCGTCTTTTAAGTTTGGCAAAAAGGAGTGGTTGCATCTGCTGCCGGGTATTTTGTATTTGTTGTACAGCCTTGCGATTTTTATTACAGATAAGATTGTTTTAAAAAAATATTACTTCCTTGCAGATGGTGCCGACAGAGATTTTGATGGCTGGTACCAAACTGCGGGGTTAATTTCAATGGTCGTTTACTTTGTTGTTTCGCTCAGGTATTACCAGCTGTACAAAAAATTGATGCGGCAGGTAATCAGTTATTCAGACCAGGTCCTTTTTAATTGGGTCAGAAATTTTCTGATGGCCTTTTTATCGATGCAGTTATTGCAGGTGCTGTTTTTGCTCCTCGCATTACTTTTTCCATCACTGAACTCCTACATCGGTAGCTGGTGGTATTTCTTTTCTTTTGCACTTATTTTTTATTATATCGCCATCACAGGCTATGCTGATTCAATAGAAACAAAAGTGCCGTTTAAGCTTCACCTGTTAAATAACAAACCTTCTTTGTTGCTGCAATACTCAGATTTGTCAACTGTCGAAGCCGAATTTATAGAGGATGCAGAAATAATAGAGTTCGAGCCCCTACCAGTTCAGGCCAAAGCAGATGATAATTTTATTGCAGAATGGAAACCTGCCATCAAGCAATTGCTTGAGGAAGGAAAGGCTTATGAGGATCCCGAACTTTCTCTAACACAATTGGCCAAAGCGCTTAAAACAAATCCGTCAGTATTATCAAAAGCTATCAACCAGGGGTTTGGACAAAATTTTAATGATTTTATCAATGATTATAGAATAGCTGCTGTCAAACATAAGATGAAAGACGGCGAACATAAAACGCAAACGCTCCTTGGTATTGCTTATGATTGTGGCTTTAACAGCAAGGCTACCTTTAACCGGGCGTTTAAAAAAGCTACCGGTTTAACGCCCAAAGAGTGGGTGGAAAAAACAGGTAGTGACTGAGCCCCATAAATTCGCAGGCACGGTCACTACTTTACTTTGCTTTGTTGTCTCCAAAAGGTACCGCCCAATCAGCATTTCTTACAACGATGGTATACTTAAAATAGTCAGTGGTAGCTGCATTCTTATTGCCGGTCCACTCAAATGATTTATCCATATTTGAGTTGGATTCCAACAAACTTAATCCCTTGGCATAGGGAGAGTTCTCGCCATCCAGCTTAAAAAGGTAAATACTGTTCTTTTCTGTCAAAGCTGTTAGAGAGTTAATACCGGTAACCTGGTAAATAAAACTTTCATCGTTTACCATGGATGCTTTGGTGTAAACAGCTCCTTTTTGCTGGGCCATTGGAGGCAAGAAAGCAGTAGGTATCATAGATGCACTTTCTGTACAAAAAACAGGGATAGACATTATTTTATCTTTTAAAGGCAGGCTACTTTTCTTTAGCATACCAGCAAAAGGCATACTGTGGTTGATGCTGTCCTGCATGGCATGATACCTCCCCCAGAAGCCGTACATTTTTTGCTTTCTTAATTTAAGCTGGCTGTAATAATGATTAAAATTTTCAAAGATCTTTTTCTCCCGCCCGGTTTTAGATGCGATGTTGTGAATGATAAACTGTGCAGCTACAAAATTCTTTCCCAGTCTTTTTTTATAACTGGTTGGATTTTTTGAAATAGCAGAATCGAGAAGGCGGGAATAAAGTGTGAACCTTTTTTTGTCGGCTTTTTTTTCAAGATCCATGTTTGAGTAAAAAGCCATGCTGTCTAGCAACAAGTCTTTGCCATTTTTATACCCCGCAGTTGCCATCAACTCGTTTAGGAGTTTTACGTTCATGTTTAGATCCTGGGCTTCATCAAGGCCCAGCACTATCATTTTTTCACCCGCAGGCAAGGTTTTGTTATAGGCATACATCTTTTTCCATTTTTCAAAACCAGCTTTGCAACCCCATTGGGCTTGCTGGGTGTACCAGAACTCATAAATACTTTTTAAAAATGCTTCGTTGCCTGTAACAAGATATTGATTAAGGTAATGGGCCTGGCTGGCATCCATTTCGGCCAGGTAATAACGAACCCCTGTTTCTTTATTGAGTTGTTTAAATATTTCAAAATCCAATTCATGTGGTTTATCATAACCATGTGATTCACTTAACAGGAATACCTGGTTTTGGTAAAAGGCTTCGTCGAAAAGGCTGAAACTGTTGCTGCCGCCGATAGCTATTTTCTCCATGTTTTGCCTAAGGTAATTAGCAGTAATGGTGTCCTGTGCTGTTGCTGGCATATTTAAAATGCTGCCTACAAGCATTATTAAAATGTGTAATTGATTGCTTAAAAAGTGAAGGCTGTTTTCGATTAATTTTTTCATCATCAGTTTTTTTTGCTTGATTGATGATGTAAAACTACCGCAGTGCTGCGTTCCTTTCCAAGTAGAAGGGCTTATCTGCAGGGCGTTTGGGGCCAATTGCATTATCAGGGGCGAATCGTTTTTGAAAATAACTTTTTAGGGGTGAATGGCAGCCAGTTTTTCTTTGATTACCGGGTTAAGGTTACGGGAAACAGGAAATTCTTCTTTTAAATGAGCCACTTTTAAGCGGTAGCCCTGGGCAGTGCCACTCAGGTTTTCTACAAAGGCCATGTTTACAAGGGCGGTTCTGTGGCAGCGGAAAAGTTCCGGAAAGGGCAATGCATTTTCTTCCATTTTTTTTAAAGTAGTTCGAAGCATGGAAGTTTTTAGCTTATCGTCGGCCAGGAAAAAGACTTTTATATAGTTGTCTGCAGAACTGGCAGCCAAAAAAGTGTTGGCTGCAATCACCAGGTTATCTTTTTCGTTTTCTGCTTCTATGATGAGCAGCGTCGGGGCAACTGGTTTCTCTTGTCCTTGATCCGTTTTTACCTCCAGGTTAAAAGCAGGTTCACCTGTTTGTTCAGCTTTTGCGGGATGAAGCTGGTCATTTATTTGGCTTACTTCATTTCGGTATTTTTTTAAAAGCCTGGCCTGGTTTAATAAGATACTTACACTGGCCGGCGCAATGCCAATGACGGCTGTGTAAAAAATCATCCTCATCCAGTTTGAAACCGACAGTGGCACCTCCCAGATAAAACTGCCCAGCAGCGTATTGGCGCTGGCAATGGTGGTAATGATGATAAGCGTTAAGATTACTTCCTTGCCAACTGTCCATTTTTCTTCCTTAAAAAAGCGTGGAAAGAGCGGGTAGATTATAAAAAAAACGAATAAGATAGACACGAAGGTGAGTAAGCCGGCATACCCGCTATCCAGTAACACTGAATTGTTACTGGTGTTTTTGCCAAAAGGTTCCAAAAAATACATCAGCAAAAAAACTACTAAGCCAAAAATAAAGGCAAGTTTAACCTGTGCTGGTTTTCTTTCTTCTAATGGATAAAGCCTGTTGAGAATTGCCTGAACATTATTCATATACAGTTCAAAAATAGGGGAAAACGATTTGTATCAAATCTTCCGCTAAAGC
>JANPJW010000049.1:0-2951 GCA_031425715.1 Chitinophagaceae bacterium
GTGCTGGGATTTGTTGTTTTACTGGGCTTCGAATTTTTACAGGCCTCCGCTTATGCCAAATTCATCAACTGCATTACCAATATTTCGGCGCTTTTTGTTTTTATGAGCAAGGGGCAGTACATGTTAGAAATCGCACTGCTCATGGCAGCCTGCAACATTGCCGGCAACATCATGGGAGCGCACCTGGCGCTGAAAAACGGCAACGGCTTTGTACGCATCTTTTTTCTTTTTATTGTAATGTTGATGATAGCAAGATATGGATACGATGTGTTTTATGGGCAATAGGAGGGCTTTCAGCTGCTGTCATTTCACAAGTCTAATTTCAGAGCACCTGCTTATTTTTTTCGTTTGACGGTATGGTAAACGGCCAGGTTTAATCCTGCACTCCATAAATGTTCTTTCACCGGTGCATCCACTGTTTTTAGCAGCCCATACCGCAAGGTAGGCTCAGCGGTAAAATAAATATTGTTGGCTAACTTATAGAGTAACCCAACGCTTAGCATCGGCGACAGATCGATTTTGTTGTAGTTCTCCGGGGATGTCTGTCTCTTTTTTTCTGTTCTTCCATTGGCATATTCAAGTTGAGCAGTTTGACTTGCATTCAGTAAAAAATTTGTGGTGAAGCCGGCGCTTGACACAAAGCGGGCTTTGCCTTTCCCCAGGAGAAACTTTACCGTTAATGGAACGCCGATATAGTGATAGTTATAACTGAACGATGCTTGTGTGGGGTCGTTTGGGCCGGGGGGGGACACATAGACCAGCTGCCGGTCGTTTGTTTGATAACCTTTGTTAGAAAACTGCAAACCTGTTTCGAGCGCAACACATTCAGTCATGTTGAATCCTACATTTATTCCTGTTGTGTAACCAAACTTTGCTTTTTCTGTTTCATTCCGAAGGTCTATTACAACATTGCCAGGCGCATTTGGGTCACCGGGTTTTAAGGTGCGGTAGCTGTAATCGGGAGAAAAGTTGAAGCCAACTAATATTTTCTTTGCTCGTTTGTTATCCTGGGCCTTTGAAGTAAAGCAGCTTAAAGTAACAATCAGTAGTATTACCAGTTTCATCGTAGGGTTAGTTTTAAGGCTAAATGTACTGATAATTATTTGTTGAGCAACAAGGTGTCAGTTGAGTCATGAAAATAGGTGGTCAGTCCCCTTCATGATTGGTTGAGCTTACCTAATGTTGCCCACACTATTTTTTGCTGTTTCATGTTTTGTTTTCAACACGTTGGAAATACTGTTGTAAGCGCTGCCCATTGTTGTGAGCGATTTCACCAGGCGTGTAAACACTCTCTCAACTGCTGCTGTGCCTAAGTCATGATCGCCTAGTGACGCTCTAAGTTGGCGACTGTTTTCTTTTGTTTCCCTAATAGCTTTAGGAGAAGTAGTTTTATCAGCCTCTAACAAATCGTCCAGTTCATTCAGTGCCAAAAGAAAATCTTTTTGGTTACCATCGTTGCCCGCTTTTGATCCGCCTTTCACCGTTCCATCCCATCCTTTTCGCTCCAACTCATTACCGGTATTTTCCGTTTCATTCTTTTTTATGCCAGATTGGGTAATGCCTTTTTTGGAGGATGCATCGGCAGTGATATTTCCACCTTTCACTGTTCCATCCCATCCTTTTCGCTCCCACTCACTGCCCGAATTTTCTGAAGCATTATTTTTTCTGCCGGCCTGATTAATGCCTTTGTTCGTGGATGCATCTGCTACAACATAGCCGCCTTTTACTGTTCCATCCCAGCCCTTACGATAGAACATAGCTTCGTCATTTTTTTCTCCTACGGTTACCAGTGTTTCATCTTCTATTAAATAATGGGCAGTGTTGGTAAGGGTATAACTGCCCTTTTTAAGATTCGTAAATTCAAATTCGCCGTTGCTGTTGCTGGTAGTTTGCATGGAGGAACCACCCGGATTTTTTCCCAGTTTAACATCGAGGCCTGGTATGGGGTCCCCCGGCATGGCCATGGCTGCGCCCGGCAAAGTACCGCTGCTTAAATAAGTATTATTCAAATTGCCCACCCATATTTCTGCCCTTCCATCTCCATCAACATCTGCGAAAATAACAGGTAATTTTTTCGTGAATATTTGTGCGCTGCCGTCCTCGTTTGATGGATTGTTTGCCTTTTCCCCATTATTAGATACCGGGGCTGCAGGTTCAGGTTCGTTCATGAGTGAAACAGTCCACTGCAATACATTCGTATGCCGGCTCAATTGAGGCATTACCCTGGCTCCTGTTGTAGAAGTATTACTGCTTATGGTTACTTCCTCGCTATTGTCATTAAAATCAATACTGTACTCTGTAGGGTTGTTATCGGAAGCAGTGCTTCCTTCTTTTTTAACAGGATCCCAACCACGAACGGTCACTTTTTTTATGATGGCGGAATTGCTGATCCTGGTATTTGCTGTAACATCTTTGCTGCTGCCATTCGTAAATTCCATTATTGCTTTGGTAAGTTCAAAGCTGCCATCGCCATCAAGATCGCTTTCTACAACTGTAAGTCTGCGGCCCCTTGGAATATTTGAGCGGGAGGTGCTGATGCCGGTCTTTGCAGGAGGGGCGCTACCTGTATTTAAAAGGATCGTCCAATGATCATCTGCTGTTTTTAGTTCACCTGCAACATCCAACATTCCTTCGCTGTTTACATTAATCTCGTAAGTTTTTGTTTGGCTCACTGCCCCGCTTAGTTTCACCAGGTAGTTCGCCGCTGGAACGTTTGCAAAAAAGAAGTGCCCACAGTTACCGGTGGAGGTTGTAGCCGCTAAGCTGCCATCTGCCACATTCACGAGTGCCACCGTTAATCCTTCAATACCATCGCAGTCATTATCACCGCTGTTCTGCATCCCGCTTTTTTGTCCGGAGAGAGGGTTCGTACCCTGCCCTGTACTGCCATTGTATAGGGGATTATTTTTTACCTGCGACTGAGATTGCTGAACGGTATGTGTCAATTCATG
>JANPJW010000050.1:0-4920 GCA_031425715.1 Chitinophagaceae bacterium
AAGAGATTGGCAGAACCAAAAGTGATGGTGCCCTGCTCCAGCACTTTGGCAATTTGCAAAGCTCGTTCTGCATTCATAGGGGCAAAAGTACCATTGCTTTTTGCATAGCGCTGCAAAGTGCGCTCACTCACATGTAACATAGTGGCCCATTCTCCCTGGCTAAAAGGAGCCACATCGGCAATTTTTTTAAACTCGCCGAAAGTAAAATCTTTTAGAGAAGGAAGTTTTTTTATAGAACGATACACCGCCATGGGTTCCTCTACTTTGCTAATTTTAGCTTTGGGAGGGTTTCCATCGGCCCTTGTATTTTTGCTTTCTTTTTTCATACTGCGACTTTTGTCATACAAACATACGACATTTGTCTTTTATTTCAAATTTTTCTCCCTCTTTTTTAAATAGCTTTGCACACTATAAATTTTACTGTTTATGAAGTATAGCCAATTGCGGGCCATGTGGGCTGTTACCAAGGCAAGCTTAAGATCCATCATGCGCAGCCCGTCGGCAATCGTATTCAGCTTTGTGTTTCCCTTTGTTTTTATTTTGGTATTTGGTTTTATCGGCAATAGCGGCGGGCGGCAAACTTTTAGGGTGGTACTGGCAGACGGAACAGATACCAGTAACATGCTTTATTCGGCTTTGAAAGAAAGTGGCGCCGTAAAATTTATGAATTACAAAAATCCAGAACAGCTCAAGCTCGATATTCAAAAAGGTAAGATAGCCGGTAAACTTTTTATAAAGAAAAACCCAGAGGGCGGCACTCCTTACAGTGTGAGTATGACCAGCACTAACTCCAGCAACGATAAGTGGCCACAGCTAAAAGCCTTGATAGAAAGTAAGATAAATGAAGTAAGCGGCAGGCAGTATATCAATCGGGCCAGTTACTCAGATTTTAATTTTGATTATAAAAGAGATATTACGGAGATAAGGCAATACAAAACAATTGATTTTATATTACCCGGCCAGCTTGGATTTTCGTTATTAAGTTCCGGGGTTTTTGGCGTAGCATTCATGTTTTATAACCTAAGAAGCACATTGGTGCTCAAAAGGTTTTTTGCAACACCCATCAGCCGCACTTTTATTATTTTGGGTGAAAGTTTTAGCAGGGTTATTTTTCAAATGATCACAGCCATTGTAATCATTGGGGTAGGTTACTTATTCTTTGGATTCACCCTTGTGCATGGTGTGCAAACGTTCCTGGAAATGCTGGTGTTGAGTTTTGTGGGCCTACTTTTGTTTATGGGGTTCGGCTTTATAGTAAGTGGCCTTGCCAGCAGTGATAGCTCCATTCCCCCTTTTGCCAACCTGATTACCTTGCCGCAGTTTTTATTGGGCGGTACTTTTTTTAGCATAGATGCTTTTCCGCCCTGGCTTCAACCCATTTCAAGGGCTTTGCCGCTTACCCATCTCAATGAAGCTATGCGAAGCGTGGCTTTTGAAGGTCATAATTTATGGGATGTTCGCAACGAAATTGGCATCCTGCTCCTGTGGATAGTTGCAGTTTACATTGTGGCCACCAGGGTGTTTAAATGGGAATAACAGTATAATGAATATGAAATTAGTCAAAGGTTTTTTGTTTGCCATTGCAGGGTTGTTTGCAATGGTTACACTTGTGTCTTTAATAATGCCGTCTACGGTAGTAACCACTCAATCGGTGGTAATAAATGCAGACCGTGCTAAAATAGAAGCTGCTTTGGTAGACTTCGAACAGTGGAAAAAATGGCATCCGATATTTATACGAGACAGTAGCAGCCTGGTGTTAAGTAATCCGGCTTATGGAGTTAATGCAACTGCCGAGTGGGGCTCTTCTGATAAAAGAACGAAACTCGTCATCACCAGCATAGTGGCAGAGGCTGTAATGATCACATTAAGCCAGCCAGGGGAGAATCCGGTAAAAAATGCGCTCACTATTTTTCCAATGCAGGATAGCAAAGACCTCCAGGTAGAGTGGTCAGCGGTTACCACTTTAAAGTGGTATCCATGGGAAAAATTCAGCGGCATTTTTGTAAGTCAACTAACCGGGCCGGGCTACGAAGTGGCACTGAACAATCTTAAAAACTACCTCGAGCGTGGCGTTGCTAACGAGGGAAACTAATTTTGCCCATACTCACCGCAGGAAAATTTTCAAGCGATGCAGGTATGAGCAGCGGGTTGCCCGCAACTGCTTCGTTGGCAAGAACTGCAAAGAGTACCGCTTCTTTCGCATCGGGATTGATATTTTTCTCCCCTGTGGAGTGAAAACTTGCAACCTTTACGTGCAGAATTAAATAATCCATCAACAATGGATTGTGCATACCTCCGCCACTAACATAAATTTTACAAGGTTCATTTTTTATAACCTCGTTCAGTGCCTCTGCAATGGTAATTGCAGCAAAACGGTTCAGCGTGGCCATAACATCTGCGTCGTTTGGCCTTGGGATAAGTGCCCTTTGAAGTGCTTCCTTGAGATAACCTGCATTAAAAAGTTCTGGCCCTGTGGTCTTTGGTAAAGGTTGCCGTAAAAAATCATTGTCGAGCAAGGCTTCCAGCAACGCTTCGTTCACAGTGCCTTGCCTGCCTAGTGTTGCATCATCATCATAATGTTTGCCCGCAAAGTTTTCCTGCATAAAACCATCCATCATCGTATTGCCAGGCCCGGTATCTGAACTAAACATCTTTCCGGCTGCAGCATTTTTTGGTAGAAAAGTAAAGTTGGCAATTCCTCCAATATTTAATAAAATAACATTGGTAGTATCGTCGGAAAAAAGGATGTAATCGCCATAAGCAGCAAGGGGTGCACCCTCACCGCCCGCCGCAAGATGTTTCTGCCTAAAATCGCTCACGGTAATAATGCCCGTGCCCACAGCAAGATGGTCGCCATCTCCAATTTGTAAAGTGCCGTTACCAAATTTATCAAGGCCATGTAAGGAGTATGGGGCATGATAAATCGTTTGTCCATGGCTGGCTATAAGATCCACATCTGAAGCATCAATCTGCCATTTATCAAGACACTCGTTTATCATCTTTGCATGTTCCCCGGCAATCCATTCATTGAGCAGGCAAAGCTTTTGTAAGTTCACCATCTCTTTAGAAAACACGGACCTCACTTCTTGACGGAAATCTTCGTTGTATCCAACGGTTACAAAGTTTTTTAAACGAAGGTTGGTTTGCAATCCGTTTCCCCCCACCTGGCACAGAGCTACATCCAGTCCATCCAGCGACGTACCACTCATCAATCCTATTATTGTGCGTTCTTCTTTGGCCGCAATGCGGGCCAGCTTTGCTATGTTGTTATTCATAGTTTTTTAAAAATTGCAGGTTTCTTTTAATGCCTCTGAACTTCGTTCTTTTAATCGGCGAATTTTTGAAAACGATCTTAAATTTTTCCTCGGTTAATTCATCCCAGTCCTTTGCATTGTAATCTACAATGGCACTTACCGGTTTAAATTCTTCCACTTTATGTGGCGAAGAAAAGCGGTTCCAGGGGCACACATCCTGGCACACATCGCAGCCAAAGGCCCAGTTATCAAATTGACCTTTCATCTTATCCGGAATCAAAGCATCCTTTAATTCTATGGTGAAATAAGAAATGCATTTACTCCCATCCACCACTTTATCGGGCAAGATAGCTTCTGTAGGGCAGCTGTCTATACAGCGGGTGCAGGAACCACAATAGTCTTTAGCATAGGCATCATCTTCCTGTAACTTCAGGTCGGTAATAAGTGTGGCAATAAAGAAAAATGAACCACTTTTTTTGTTAATCAGGTTGCCATTCTTTCCTATCCAGCCTAAGCCACTCTTTCTTGCCCAGGCCCGCTCCAGCACAGGTGCACTGTCTACAAAACCCCTACCACTAAAATGGCCGATGGAAGACTGTAACACATTATAAAATTCCTTGAGTTTATTTCTAATCACTTCATGGTAATCCTGGCCGTAGGCATATTTAGATATTTTGGGTACACCTGTTGGTTGAAGTGTTTCAGGGAAATAATTCAGCATAAGCGTAATTACAGATTTTGCACCGGGTACTAATTTCTGCGGATCTGTTCTTAGGTCAAAATAGTTTTGCATATAGTGCATATCTCCATGCATCCCTTGCTGTAGCCAATCTTCCAGCCGCCGGGCATCTTCGTTCAAAAAAGTAGCGGTGGCTATGCCGCAAAAATCGAAGCCTAAATTACGGGCCGCTTGTTTTACAAGTTCGCTATGTTTAAAATGAGCACTCATGAGCTAATTTTCGCTTTCATCTAAATGTAACTTGTGCAAAAAGCGATGTAGAATGGGCGCTATTAGTACACCAAAAGTAGAAAGGAAAGTAATGCCGCTGAACAACGCATAAAATGAAGCAAAAATTTTAGCTGATTTACTCAACACGGTAGTTGCATCCAGCACCGGCCCCATTCCACTCAAAATCATCGAGGCATTTAAAAGACTGTCGTACCAGTCAAAGGACGGTACTGTAAGTTTGTAACCCAGCACGCCAATGGATAAACTTACGGCAATAATCAAACTCGCTATGAGTGCGTTGAATCTTATGCGTTGATAATAGACGGTTACAGGTGCCAGCCGCTTTTTTTTGTTTTCGTACATTTTTATCATTGGTCTAAAATTACAAAAGCCCCGACACTTATGCGGGGCTTTTAGAATTTGATTGTTTTTTAAAATTTGAAGTCGAAGCCTATAAGCCCCATCAACTCCGCATACCCAAAACTATGTTTCACCCTGTTGCCGGTTTGCTCTGTGGTATTGGCCAGGGCATTCACATATTTAACGTAGCCGGTTTTGCCGGTAAACTCTAAAAAGATTTTCTTAAAAGGGTAAATGCGGGCACCGGCTTCTGCACTCACATTATAGCCTGCAACGTGAAATTTATTGTTTAGGCGGTCTCCACGGTAAGTAAAATCTGTTCGTGGAATATTGATGCCTGCACCTGCTTTCCACAAC
>JANPJW010000051.1:0-2514 GCA_031425715.1 Chitinophagaceae bacterium
AAAATAACGGAATATGAATTGCAGGAAGTGCTTGGCAAAAAACCTGGTGCTTTCTTACAAGGCGAAGAAACGGATGGAGTACTGGTAAGATACATGAGGCATCAAATTGAAAAATGTTTGCCCTATACCTGTGAAATTGTACACTATGCCAAGAGTGGCCGTAAATACTGGGTGGAAATAGAGGCTCAGCCAATTTTTGACAGTGCTGGAAAACTCACCCATTACTTTGCCCTGGAAATGGATATTACGCAGCGCAAGTTTGCCTCCCAGGCATTGGAAAAATCAGAAGAGCAATACCGCTACCTTTTCAACAATAATCCCGCCTCCATCATCATATGGTACCTCGATGATTTTAGCATTGCCGACTTCAATGACAGAGTTCCTGAGATTTATGGGTATACAAGGAAGGAGATGTTGCAAATGACTATGCTGGATTTAAGACCCAAAGATGATGAGCCACTCATTAAGTCATTCGCCAAAGAAGCCTTGCTGGAAAGCTTCAACAAAACAACCCGGGTTTGGAGGCATAAACACAAAGATGGCAGCGAAATGTTTATGCAAATAACTTCCAGTAAGCTTAAGTATAATGAGCGGCCCGCCATTCTTGCCTTAAAAATTAATATCACCGAAAAATTGCAACTGGAAAAAAAGCTGGAAGAAGAACGTATTAAAAAAGACAGGGAAATTACAGAAGCAGTGATCATGGCACAGGAACAGGAAAGAGAAGAAATAGGCAGAGAATTACACGACAATATCAACCAGATATTGGTAAGTTCCAGGCTCTACCTTGGCCTTTTAAAAGCGAACGAGACAACTTACCACCCCTATGTGCAGGAAACTGATAAACTCATAAAGAACGCCATTGAAGAACTCCGTGCTTTATCGCACGCATTGGTACCACCCTTGTTTGATGACCACGAGTTCAGGGATTCCATTGAAGACATCATGAACGTGGCAACCAATGGAAGAGGAATTAAAATACACAGAGAGATAGACGCATTGCACCTCGTGGATATACCAGATAAAATGCGGCTGGTTATTTATAGAATCATCCAGGAACAATTTCACAACATCTTTAAATACTCAAATGCAAACGAGGTTTGGTTCAAACTGGTAGATAGTGAAGATGAGCTATTGCTCGTGATTAAAGACAACGGCGATGGCTGCAACGCTACGTCCAAAACCGATGGCCTGGGTTTAATGAATATTAAAACCAGGGCTGCCCTGTTCAATGGTAAAGTAACCATTCATTCCTCCCCGGGAAACGGCTTTGCGCTGGAGGTTCGCTTTAATTACAGAGCTCTCTAAGCAAGGGGATTTCTACAACGATTGCATGAGTGAAAACGATCAGGGGAAACTACGGATTATTCGGTGGACAATGTAGAGAGCTGCAACCAAAATTCCTCTATTTTTAAAACAGCGGTTAAGAAATCATTTACTTCCAATGGTTTTGTGATGTAGCTGTTACAATGGCTATCATACGCTTCTGTGATGTCTTTTTGATTGGAAGATGTGGTGAGCATAATTACCGGAATCCTCCTGAGCTTTGCATCTGCTTTTATTTGCCTTAAAACTTCGTGACCACTGTAGATCGGCAGGTTGATATCCAACAATATAAGGTCTGGAGTTTTTGCTTCGCTGAATGCGCCTCTTTTAAACACGAAGTCCAGGGCTTCCCGGCCGTTTTTTGTTATGCTAATGGCAGTTTTAATCCTGGATTCCTCAAAGGCTTCTTGCGTGAGTAAAATATCACCCTCGTTATCTTCCACTAAAAGAATGTGCGCAGGTTTTGTAGTTTGGATTTTCATCTCAGGTGGTTTTTGGAATTGAAAAATAAAACACAGTACCCTCGCCCGGGGCAGACTCCAGCCAGATACGCCCCCCTAAAAACTCAACATGTCTTTTAGCAATAGAGAGCCCTATGCCCGTTCCGGCATAATCTTCTTTATTGTGCAATCTTTGAAAAATGATAAATATTTTATCATGAAATTGTGGGTCAATTCCTATTCCATTGTCCCTTACAGAAAACTCCCACAGCTTTTCTTTTTCTACAACGGCAATCTCAACTCCCGGGGGCGTGCCCTGTAATGAATACTTAAGCGCATTGTCCAGCAAACAGTGAATTATCTGCGTTACTGCTGCTTTATAGGTGTGTAGTGTGGGCAACTCCCCGGCTGTGATCACAGCTTTTTTTTCGGAAATGACTTTATTTCTTAAAAGGCGGAAATCAGCAAGCACTTCATTTAAATCCACTATTTCCTTTCCTTCTGTGGGCCGGCTGGTTCTGGAATACGCCAACAAGTCCAGTATGATTTGCTTCATCCGTTTTGCTCCATCTGTTGCAAAATGTATGTATTGATGCCCTTTATCATCCAGCCGATCACCATATTTTCGTTTCAGCTGATCCATAAAACTCGAAATCATTCTGAGCGGTTCCTGCAAATCGTGTGAGGCAACAAAAGCAAATTGTTCGAGTTCTTCGTTAGACCTTTCCAGCTCTAGCGCATGTTGCTG
>JANPJW010000052.1:0-9631 GCA_031425715.1 Chitinophagaceae bacterium
CCTTCCCTTATACGCTACGTAGGGAATTGGAAGGCCATCACCAAAAAAAGAGAAAGAGGGGTATTTACCGCTACGCTTTTTAATTTTGAATAAGGGTTCGCTAACCTGAATTGTTTTGTAATTTAGTTACCAGCTACTTAATTTAGCCTACCCAGTTTTTTTGCTAATACATAAAAAGGACTCTATGCAACTGTCTACCCAGGTATTGGATCTGTTTTTATTGGCTCTGCCCATAGCGTGTGTTTCCTGGACGGTAACTCATGAAGAAATATTTAAAGAACCCCGGGAGTTGTGTATTGATAAATCTAAGAATTGCCCCAACTTACTGCAAAGGAAATTCTTTTACCTGTTCACCTGCGAGTATTGTTTCAGCCACTACATTACTGCCATCTTTCTTGTGATTACTCAATACCATTTATTGTTTGAAGATTGGAGAGGCTACCTGATTGCTTTGTTTGCACTCGTGTGGATAGCCAATATTTACATGAGCATCTTTGGTTTGGTGAGGGTAGGTCTCAAGAAAGAAAAAATGCAGGCCGATATCAAAGAAGTAGAATTAAAAGAAATCAAATCGGAGGAGGAGCCCGGCAAATAATCTACTTGACTATTTTGTTCAACAAATCCTCCAACCCGTTCATCTTTATTTCGTACAAGGTTTCCAGCATCATGCCCAGCCTGCCTTTGGGGAAACCTTTTTGTTGAAACCACTCCAGGTAGCTCACGGGTAGGTACCGAAGCACCGTTCCCTTGTACTTGCCAAAGGGCATTTTGACTGTCACAATTTCCAGTAATAATTTGCCATCCGGCATGGGCACATCTTCCATAAAATATCAACGGCCTACCGCTGGCACTACCGGCAAGCTTTCGTTGCCGTCCGCATTTACGGATTGTACTGCAAAAAAGTAGTTGTCTTTAGAATAAGGTAATTGCAATTGTGTATTGGTAGTAAATATTTTCTTTTGCCAGAACGCACTGGTGGTTTCCCGTATCATTACATAATAACCTTTGGCAGTACCGGTGGCCGGGGCTTTCCAATTAAGTAGAGAATAGTTACCCAATTTTTTTACATCAATCTTTACCTCTTGCGGCATGGCAGGAGCTTTGGCCAGGTTAGCCAAACTACTTAGGTTAAGGGCGGTATTTTTTCTGAGGTATTCAAAGTCTATGAACTCCAGCAGGTCACCATATTGAATGCCGTTTTCTATGCGCACATTTTGGTGTTGGCGATAATAATTCTCATTCATCTCTGTAAAGCGTACGGCCGCATAACCGTTATCTACAAATGCAGTGTGATCTCCGCCACGCAAAAAACGATCGTTCCGATAGATCATTACCACTTCTATATTTTCTACATAACGTTCTCCTGTTTCTTTTACATAGCGGGCTAGCTGCCTGCTTTTACCATCATTTTCCAATCCTAACTGGCGGATAGTTTTGGCACTTTTTTCAGTTT
This sequence comes from Chitinophagaceae bacterium, assembly GCA_031425715.1. Lineage (GTDB taxonomy): Bacteria > Bacteroidota > Bacteroidia > Chitinophagales > Chitinophagaceae > Ferruginibacter. Next base: position 1,454 of record JANPJW010000052.1, read on the forward strand.
CAAAAGCCGGGAGGCCTTCGCTAAACAACCGCACTTTAGTATTTTCAATAATGTTGGTTTCGTTGCTGTTGTTGCTACCCATGATGTCGTTGTTCAGCACAGCTTCTATCTGCACATTTTCTGTGCGTGCTTTATTGGCCATAAAATAGGCACCCAGCAGGCCCTGTTCTTCGCCGCTTACGGCTACAAAAACGATGGTAGCCGGAAAATTTCTTTTGCTCATGATCCTGGCGCATTCTATTACGGCTGCCACACCGCTTGCATCATCGTTGGCACCAGGAGCATCGCCCACTCTGTCAAGCACACTGGTACGCATGTTATCCAGGTGGCCGCTGATCACAAAAATTCTTTTGTCGTTAGGGTCTGTGCCCTTAAGCGTGGCTACCACGTTGCCCAATAGGGTAGCAGTGTCTATTCTCCTTTTATCTGGCTGCAGGGTGGTAGTGTCTATAAAACTTGTCAACCTGCCACCGGAACTTTTTGCAAACTGGTTGAATTTGCTCAATACCCAATTTCGGGCAGCACCGATACCACGGGTAGGATTCGTTTGCGTGCTTAAGGTATTGCGGGTACCAAAAGCCACCATGGTGCTGATGTAAGACTTTAGTGAATCTGGAGATACTTCCTGTACCATGGCTTCGATAGCGGGATCACGGGCAATGATTGTTTGGGCAAACAACTGGCAACTTGTGCCATAAAAGAAAGCAAGTAAAACAAATTTCTTAAGCATATTGGTTAGTATGTTTTTAGTTTAGTCAGCATTTTTAAACTGGCTGTACTTTCGCCATTTTTCAATTACCTGGCTTATGTCCTCTGGAAGCTCGCTTGTAAACAACATTTCTTCCTTTGTTGTTGGATGTACAAAGCCTAATTCTTTTGCATGCAATGCCTGGCGTGGGCAGAGCGCAAAACAGTTGTCTACAAACTGTTTGTACTTGGTATAAACCGTTCCCTTCACAATCCTGTCTCCTCCGTAAAAATCGTCGTTAAAAAGCGGGTGGCCGATGTGTTGCATGTGTACCCTTATCTGGTGGGTACGTCCTGTTTCCAACCTGCACTCGACAAGCGTCACATAATTAAATTTCTCTAATACCTTATAATGTGTGATGGCATCTTTGCCATGGTCTCCGTCTGGGTAGGTGGTAAACAGTTTTCTAAAACGTTGGTGCCTGCCCACATGGCCCACTACGGTTCCAGCGTCTTCATTAAAATCTCCCCACACCAGGGCCACATACCTGCGGTGTACCGTGTGGTTAAAAAATTGTTTGGCAAGATCACTCATGGCCTTGGGGGTTTTGGCCATTACCAGCAAGCCACTGGTGTTTTTATCTATGCGGTGCACGAGACCAAAACGGGGTAGTTCAGATTCGTCGATGCTGGGATTGCTAAGTTTTAAATAGTAGGCTACTGCGTTTATCAAAGTATTGTCTGGGTTGCCACTGCCCGGGTGCACTACCATGCCCACAGGCTTGTTGATGATGAGCAGGTCGTCATCTTCATACACAATATCCAGGGGAATATTCTGCGGTACAATTTCCGAGCTCTCCGGGGAGTTGGTTTCATATACCACAATGCGATCCCCGGCTTTTGTTTTATGATTATTTTTTACCGGTTTATCATTTACCAGTACCAATTCATTTTCTATGGCCTGCTGAATTTTATTGCGGGTAGCGCCTTCAATTCGGTTCATCAGGAACTTGTCTATGCGCAGCGGTTCCTGGCCTTTGTCTATGATAATGGCAAGGCGCTCATACAACTCCTCCGATTCCGGCAGGTCTTCTTCTATTTCTTGGGGGGTGTTACTCATGGTTCAAGGTTCTATTTTAAAAATCAGACATCATAATATGAATCCCTGAATAGTGTTGATAGGTTTTATAAGATTTCGTTGTTATAAATAATGACTGTTTTTCTATCTTTCTTTCCTGGATAAGCCCTTTTTCAACTCCATCAAAGCAGTTATTCCACCTGCTGCTTTCTGCCTTGCTCCAAGGCCGCCGGGCCGTGTATTTGCTTCCCGCATTGGCGGGACTGTATTCGCTTTTGCTCTCCCGTCTTCGACGGGACCAAAGCGAATAAGGCTCCTCCACAAATCCTGGTGAAATTGTTAGAGGGGTATCTCAAAGATTTCAAATTCAATTATGATTCATCACCCTAAGCCATATCCGACATCATACATATCCCGATAGCTTTCGGGATCCTCCATCAAACCCTTTCCGGTCTTTGCCTCCTTTGTCCCTTTGCGTGAAATCAACATCCGTCATCCGACATCCACTATCCAGCATCCAGCATCCGACATCCGACATCCGACATCCGACATCCGACATCCGACATCCGACATCCGACATCCGACATCTTCCTTACTTTTGCAAATTAAATCAATGCTTTGGATATGCAGCGTGTGAAATTTTCAGATTTGGGAATTATTGATTACCAACTTGCCTGGGACCAGCAGGAAGCCTTGCTTCAGCAAAATGTTTCAGTGAAGTCTGAAGCCAGGAAATCAAACGCATCGTATGATGCAAATGCTGTGGCCACACAACATCACCTGCTGTTTTGTGAGCATCCCCCGGTGTATACCCTGGGTAAAAGCGGCAGCCTCGATAATTTATTGATAGATGAAGCCGGGATGCAGGAAAAAGGCATCCAGTTTTTTAAAACCAACCGTGGAGGCGATATTACCTTTCATGGACCACAGCAAATTGTTGGTTACCCCATCCTCGACCTCGAAAAAATTTATACAGATATTGGTCGCTACCTGCGCAACCTGGAAGAGGCGGTTATTCTAACCTTGGCCGAATACGGTATTTCGGGAGGAAGAAGTGAAGGGGAAACGGGCGTGTGGATAGAGGCTGGTGTAAAAGGACGGGAGCGTAAGATCTGCGCTATTGGCGTTCGCTGCAGCCGGTGGATAACCATGCATGGCTTCGCATTTAACGTTAATACCGACCTCGATTATTTCAAATACATTATCCCTTGTGGCATACACGACAAGCAGGTAACCTCGCTGCAGCAAGAAGCAGGGCGTGTGCTGAATTACGAAGAAGTAAAGGGTAAATTAAAGAAGAATTTTGAGCTGGTATTTGAAGTTGAACTCTATTAATTAACGGTTGCCTGCTTTCCTGGCAGGCTCATTGGTGATCTTACCATCTTTTGCAATAAAAAATTTATTGGTCTCCACGAGTTTACCATTATCGTACAATTTAAAACTGTACCAACCCGATTTTACAAAATTCACTTTTTCAATAATCAGGTATTCTTCCTTTAGATTGGTTAATTGAAAAATCTCTTTTTCTAATTCATCAAAAAATGTAGCCGTATAATTTTTAGATACAGCATCCGGCAGGTGAATCACTACGTTCTGATCTTTTGCGGTATAGATCCATCTGCTTGGGTAAGCAGGGCCTGCATTGGTATTGGGTGCTGGTGGCTGCTGCAATTTAGGATCTGCATTGGGATCCAACTGCCACGGATACTTCGTATCGGCAGTGGCATTGTTGCTGGCTGTGTCTTTTGAGGGACGCACAGGTTCTGAGATAATGTAGGAACCTCCTTCAAAAGCGATAAAAAGCCGGTAATACATTTTGTTATAAGGGGGGGTGGCATCTGCATAGCCATTTTCTAGGTTTTGAGGATTTAACACAGAGCCAATGGTCGTATAATTTTTGAGACTGTCGTAAGACCGTTGGATGCTGAGCGTGGCAAGCGGAACTGTGTAAGCGTTTTTCCAACTCACGATAATCTTGCCATTAATATTTGTTACCGTGATACCGGGCAGGGTTTTTTGCCCCTGTGCAAAATGACCGGAGCATAGAACAAACAGCAACAAGTAAATAAATTTCTTCATATTTTTTAAAAGCCCTCGGAACAAATATAGTTCGCCCCACTTTGCTGATGCTTTAAATAAACAGCGTATGTTGTTAAATTCTTTTAAAAGTCCAGGCTCCCTTGCGGCAGCGATAAATTGCCTTGCAACCCACCTGTATGAATACAAAGAATGTTGCTGCCCTCCGCAAAGAAACCTTTTTGAAGCTGGTCAAAAATACCAAACATCATTTTAGCCGTATACACAAAATCTGTAGGCAGGCCAAACTTTGCATAGAGTTCATTCATAAATTTGAGAAGTTCACTTGTTTTTTTTGCATAACCACCAAAATGATATCCCGGCAACATTTGCAGGTTATCAAAACGCTCTTGCCCGGTCAAAAATTGTAATCTCTGTTGTATATCATTCAATCCTTTCAATGCTGCATAACCCAATACTTGCTGGCCGGGTTCAGCCCCCAGCAGCAAGCCGGCCAGCGTGGTGGCAGTACCGGTTGACGTACAAATATGCGTAAAGCCTTTTGTAGGCAGGCATTCCAAAATCTGCGACGCTCCCCGTGCACCGGTTGGATGATAGCCACCTTCGGGAATATTTAAGTAGCCGGGTTGTTGCAAATCGTTTGATGCAAGCTCCGCATAATTTGTTCGGGACACAAATTCCAATTGCATGCCCAGGTCTGCGCAAGTAAGCAAACTATGCGACCAAACCCTGGGTTCTTCTCCACGAATAATAGCCTTGCAGATAATGTTCAATTGCCTGCAGGCAAAGGCGGTGGCTACAAGGTGGTTAGAGTAGGCCCCTCCATAAGTAAGTATTGGCAAGTTTTGTGCAAGGGCTTCCTCTAAAAAGTAATGCAGTTTAAACAGTTTGTTGCCTGAAACAATGGGATGAATTTTGTCTAGCCGTAGTATCGACAAGCGGATGTTTTGCTGCAGAAGCATGGGATCATCTAATTCGTCTAACGTTATCGGCCGGGTATCTAACAGCATTGTTATTTTAAGGATGGTTTGGTTTACTTTTGAGGCAAACTTCTATTATTTTCATCAAAATAAAATTTAAATGAAACCTACTCTATTAATTTTAGCCGCTGGCATGGCAAGCCGCTACGGCAGTATGAAACAAACAGAAGGCTTTGGTCCCTCTGGCGAAACTATCATGGATTATTCTATATACGACGCCATCCGTGCGGGTTTTGGAAAAGTAGTGTTCATTATCCGGAAGGATTTTGCAGATAATTTTAAAGCCAACTTCGATACAAGGTTTAAGGGGCAAATTGAAGTGGACTATGTGTTCCAGGATATGCAATCGTTTGTGCAGCCCGAAAATATTCCGGCCGATCGCACCAAACCATGGGGCACAGGTCATGCAATTCTTTGCGCCAGGGATGCTGTAAAAGAACCTTTCGCTGTGATTAATGCAGATGACTTTTATGGCCAGGACGCCTTCCACAAGGCAGCTCATTTTTTGATCAACCAATGCAATGAGCATACCTATGCGATTATCGGCTATACCTTGAATAAAACCTTAAGCGATAATGGTACGGTGAGCCGGGGAGTGTGTGATGTAGATGTGTCGGGAAATTTGGTTGCCATCAATGAAAGAACGAAAATTTACGGTAAAGACGGAAAAGTTGTGTATGAAGAAAATGAAGTAGAAAAACAAGTAGACGGCAATGCCAATGTATCTATGAATTTTTTCTGTTTCCATCCTTCCGTTTTTGACTTTGCTGCCAATCTGTTCAGGGTTTTTCCGAAAGAAAACTTTCACAATATCAAGGCAGAGTTTTTTATACCCATCATTGCCGACGAGTTTATTAAAAAAGACGGTAATCTGATAAAGGTGGTGCCCACCGCTGCACAATGGTTTGGCGTTACCTATAAAGAAGATGCGCCAGACGTAAAAAATAGTTTGCATGCTCTGATAGATGCGGGGGAGTATCCGAGCTCTTTGTGGCAGGAGCAAGCCACTCAGCAGCCATTTAATGCTGCGCAAACAGATCAGTAATAAAGGATATTTATAACAGCTGGCTTTACCGGCTAATAAAAAAGGACTTCTGCTAAGAAGTCCTTTTTTAATGTATGAAGTTTGTTGTTTTTAATTTCCTTTGATCATAAAGACGTAGTCTTCCAGTTTTTTGATCTGGCTCTCACGATCTAAACCTTTCAGGGCCGAGGCAGAGGTTATTTTGATTTCCGAATTGGCTTCTATTTTCTTTGCTTCTTCTATAGCCCGGTGAATGTTGATGGATTTGATGGCATACACTACTCCTTCTGCATTTCTTTCGGAGCTTGTGAGGATTCCTATAAGTTCACCTTTTTTGTTTATCACAGGAGAACCGCTGCTTCCTTCATTGGCAGCCGTATTAAGCTGGCAATAGATGGTATCCATCTGGTAACCGTTCTTAGCACTCACATAACCTTCTCCATACACAATCTCTTGCTTGGGGAAACCCAGCATATACACCTGCTCTCCCAATCCTGCATTTGATTTGCGCACCACGAAAGGCACTGGGGCTAATTTTTTAAAATTAGGATCCTTTATTTTTAAGATAGCCAAATCACGGGCAACATCTACATACACAGCATCGGCAGCAAACTGTTCACCTTTATTATTTTCAATGATCAGTTGGTTTTTACCTTCCCTTGCCACGTGGGCATTGGTGATGATGTAATTGTTATTTACATCTACCAGAAAGCCGGTACCTCTGAATTTACTGGATACACGGGGCTTTACTTCAGGTACTGTTACACCAGCTTGCAGAGCGTTGATTTTATTTTCAATCTGCTTGGTTTTTACAGCTTGCTCATTTATTTTTTCTACCAGTGGTTTAATGTTAGGATTTTTTTGATTCGTAACAGTAGAAATAAGGCTGGCTATAAACAAGGATACTACGCAGGCGATGGAAGCTGCCACGGCAACCGTGCGTTTGTATTTACTCCATAGCTGTATAAGCTTTGCTTTGGGTGCAAGCGGTTTTCTAATTATAAATCCTTCATCTGCCAGGTTGTTCTCCACTTCGTGCAGACGGTGTTTAAAATTTTTGGTAGAGCCAAACTTGTTCAGTTCATTCAAAAAGAACATATGCTCCACTACAGCCTGGTCCAGTTCGGGGTTATTTTTTCTGAGATCTTCAAAATAAATCCTTTCCTGTTCGCTCATGCTTCCATCAACAAACCTTTCTACGGCATCAATCAACAACGAATCTTCCATTACTCAAAATTTTTATACTGTGCAAAAAACAATTTCTTCAATCTCACAAGACATTTGTACTTCTGGGTTTTTGCATTATCGGCATTGGTATATCCAAAATCGGCTGCTATAGCCTGCATTTGTTTCTTTTGTACGTAATAAGCATCTAGAAGACTCTTACACGGCTCACCTATTTTGCTCATGGCCATCTCCATGATGCTGAACTCCTCTTGCCTCTTTTCGTGCACTTCCATATCTTCTTCTACCGAAACCAACTCTTCCATGTGCTCCCCCGGGCTGCTAAAGCGCTGCAGCTTGTTTAGTTTCTTTAACCACAGCCGCCTGCTTACGGCATAGATAAACGTCTTCAGTTGGCAGTGAAGCTCGAAATTACCCGACCTGGCTTTTTCAAAAAGTACGATCATGGCTTCCTGGAAAATATCTGCAGCGTCATCTGAGCTCCCGTTGTTGTTGATCACCAACGATTGAACCATGCCGTAGTGTTCCCGGTAAATCTTTTCAATTGAACTTTTATCCTCGCTGGCAAGACCCTGCAGTAAAATTTTTTCTTCCTCTATTGTATTCACCTTGCTTGTGTATTAATACTTTGTTTGCCCAATAGTAACCCACAGCAAAGAAAAACTTTTTTTAAAAAAACCGGGTTACCTTTTTTCATTCCTTGTATTAATAACAAATTATAATTTAAATTTAAACAAACAACAAAATGAAAAAGTTTTTAGCAATCGCACTTATCGCAGCATCATTTGTAGCATGTGAAGGTGACAAAAAAGAAGAAACAACAACTACTACTTCTGACACAACAACTGTAGTTACTCCAATGGCTGCTGATACAATGCAAGTTGTAACTGACACTACTACTACTGTTACTGTTGATACTACAAAGAAGAACTAATTTAACGTAGTATTGAATAGAAGGCTTTGCTCTCTTCTTTTCAACTAATAATCTTAAAGGCAAAACAATCGTAAGATCGCCCCGGTTTATTCCGGGGCGATTCTTTTATAGATAGATAGTCTTTAACCGGTTTCCGTACTGCCACAATCAGTGGTTAATAAATCCATTGCATATTATTTTTTTTACTTTAATACAAACCAGTTAGATTTGCCACCAGCAATGAAAATAACTACTACATATACTTGGGCAACTT
>JANPJW010000053.1:0-13821 GCA_031425715.1 Chitinophagaceae bacterium
TTTTCAACTGTACACTGTAGATATAGCCACAGGTGCCGAGCAACGTTTGCCTATTCCCAATGCATTTTGGGCATCCTACAGCCCCGATGGTAACAGCATTGCTTACACAACAATCCCCGATAGATTTGAGCAATGGAAAAACTACCGTGGTGGTACCATGAGCCGTATTTGGTTATACGATTCAAAATCGCACAACGTTACAGAGATTCCTAAACCCAAAACCGGGAGCAACGATTCGAAGCCCGTTTGGAAGGGTAGCAAGGTTTACTTTCGCAGCGATCGTGATGGTGAGTTTAATTTGTACAGCTACGATATAGCCGCTAAATCTATCAGCCAGCTCACAAAAAATAATGAATTCCCGGTTTCCAGCCTCGAGGGCTCATCTGAGGATATCATTTTTTCGCAGGGCGGATACCTGCATGTTTACAATTCAGTTACCAGCAATACATCAAAATTAACGTTAGGCATTGCCGCAGATTTACTTGATCAAAGAGAACGATATGTAAAAGGCGAGCAGTACATTCGTACCGGAAATATTTCTCCCACAGGTGCAAGGGTAGTGGTAGATTATCGGGGCGATATCATCACACTTCCCACTGGCAAGGGCGACGTACTTAACTTGACCCACACTCCGGGGGTGCATGAAAAAGAACCTGCCTGGTCGCCCAACGGAAAATTGATTGCCTACTTCAGCGATGCATCTGGTGAATATGAACTGCATATCCACAGCCAGGATGGTACTGGCCAGGCGCAGGCTATCAAATTAAATGGTTCTGGTTTTTATGCCAACATCCACTGGTCGCCCGACAATAAAAAAATTGCCTTTGTAGACAATGGACGACGGTTGTACATGTCAGACATTGCCTCCGGAAAGACATCGAAGATTGGGGAAGATGCCAACTTTGTGCCTGGGGCATTTAGAGAACTTTTTGGCAGTTGGTCTGCGGATGCTAATTACATCGCTTACACAACGATCACCGAAACAAATTTTGAACGAGCCTGGATATATGCTGTATCAGAAAATAAATCGTATGCGCTCACAGATGCTTTATCCAACGTAACAGAACCTACGTTTGACCCTTCGGGAAAATACATCTACATGCTTGCAAGTACAGATGCAGGCCCTGTGTTAAACTGGTTCGATCAATCCAGCAACGACATGGAGGCTACCAATGCAATTTATTTAGTGACCCTTCAAAAGCAGGTGATGTCGCCATTTGCAAAAGAAAATGAAACCGAACAGTCATCTGACACTACCAGCAAAGTACCTTACAAGGCGGACTCTGCCCGTACCAAAGTAAAAATAGATTGGGACGGAATTCATAACAGGATTGTACCTTTTCCGCTTGCCAAAGGACGGTATCGTTCGTTGACCTCTGTAAAGGAAGGCGAGCTTTTTTACCTGGCAGATGCACCCAGGAATGAAGGCCCCACCAATCTTCATATGTATTCTTTTAAAAAGCGAAAAGAAGAAATGATCATGCCGGCAGATGGCTACAATGTAGCCGCAAAGGGCGAAAAAACTTTATTTATCATTAAGGGAAAGTGGGGCATTGCCGCCACCGGGCAAAAGCCAACTCCTGAGTCTATGATCAATACAAGCGGCCTGCAGGTTAAAATAAATCCGAGGGAAGAATGGAAAAATATTTTTAACGAGGCATGGCGTGTGAACAGGGATTTTTTCTACGATGCCAATATGCACGGTGTAGATTGGGTGGCCATGAAGAAAAAGTATGAAGCCTTGTTGCCCGACGTGGCCAGTACCAATGATCTCTATCGTGTAATGCAATGGATGTTTAGGGAGCTGTCTGTAGGGCATCACCGCTTTGATGCATCTGGCGACCGGCGTGCCAACCCGGAACTGGTGCCGGGCGGTTTGCTGGGTGCTGACTATGATACAAAAAGTAACCGCTACCGCATTGCGAAAATTTATGGCGGATTGAACTGGACCCCCGACCTGCGTTCTCCTTTGACTGAGCCGGGCGTGGATGTGCAGGTGGGAGATTATATTTTAAAAGTAAATGGTGCGGACGTTACGGCCGATAAAAACTTTTACAGCTATTTTGAAAACACTGCCGAGAAGATCGTAACCCTGGTGGTGGCCAGTTCGCCTGAGGGCGCCAATACCCGAACAGTGAAGGTGGTGCCGGTGACAAGTGAAGTTGCTCTGCGCAACAGGGATTGGGTAGAAGGCAACATACGAAAAGTAAGTGAAGCCACCAATGGGCAGGTGGCCTATGTGTATGTGCCCAACACCGGTTCGGGCGGTCATGAATATTTCAAGCGCTATTTCTTTCCACAGGTAAACAAGGCAGGAATCATTATTGACGAAAGATTTAATGGAGGTGGACAGTTAGCGGATTATTATATCGACTTATTAAAGCGCCCCGTACAGTCTTATTGGCGCTACCGTTATGGCAAAGATCAAAAGGCTCCCAATGCTTCTATACAGGGGCCGAAAGTGATGTTGATAGATGAGACAGCAGGCTCCGGCGGAGACTATCTCCCTTATCTTTTCAGGCAGGCAAAATTGGGTACGCTGGTGGGCAAAACCACCTGGGGCGGTCTCGTGGGCGTACTAGGCTATCCAGAGATGATAGATGGCGGCGTGGTAACTGCACCCAACCTGGCGTTTTTTGATGAGAACGGGTTTGGTATAGAAAACGTAGGTACCCCACCAGATATTGAAGTAGAGCAATGGCCCAAAGATGTTATCAATGGCAAAGATCCACAGCTTGAAAAAGCCATACAAATTCTGTTGGATGAATTGAAACAGCATCCGCCTAAAAAGGCCCCAGCACCAAAGGCTCCAAACAAAGCCGGTTAGTACTTTGCCACGGGAAACTAGTCCGAGCCCACACTATATTTCAATTTCCCACATGTAGCCGCTGCTCCCATTTCCTGGGGCAGCGGCTTTGTTTTGTGCTGTTTTTGCAAGGTCATTTAACTGCCACATGTTACCTAAGATGAATATAGTTTCCCCTGCAGTACAATGTTTTAGATAAGAAGCCGTTAACTAATATGACAACCAATATCCTGGATTAAATCTTCGCCGGCATGAAAAATTCTATCTTAACAAGGGGCGTGCTCTTGGGCAACAGCCTGTTTTTAATTATACTATTATCAGCAAGTTTTTTTACGGCCGAGGGCCAGGTAAGAACCATGGCCAACCTGCTGCTCTTGCATAATAATGGAAGCATATTGCTGGATGGTAATATGACCAACTATGCTGAACAATACAGCAACGCTGTAGATGGGTACGATATCTGGAAAATGAGCAACTTCGGAGAGAATTTTGGAATCCTGCGGGGCACAGCCAACCTGTCTGTAGAACGCCGTAAGACGATTACCAGCAACGACACCACTTATTTCAGAATGTGGAACCTGCAGCAGCGCAACTATAGCGTTCAAATAATTACTCAAAATTTGCACACAGGTAATCTTAGTTGTTTTATGCACGACAATTTTACCAACCAGGATATTTCTATTAACCTCAATGATACCAGCTATATCAACTTTACAGTTACCAGTAATCCTGGTAGTTTCGCTCCAAACCGTTTTAAGCTGATATTTATCGTGCCGCCTGTGGCTCCACTGCCTTTGACATTTACAAGCCTGGTGGCCTACCGTTCAAATAAGGACGTGATGGTAAACTGGGAGGTGGAAAATGAAACCCTGATCGATAAATATATTCTAGAAGTTTCTTCAAATGACGTGGATTACCATGAAGTGAACCAATTGAACGCTTCAAAGTCAGCCGGTAAGTTTACCTACGTCACGCAAGACCTCAGGGTGCAGGCGTTTGATTTATTTTACAGGGTGAAGGCCATCTGCTCCCGTGGAAATGTTCAATACAGTTTCGTAGTAAAGGTAGCGGGATTGATACCGGATGCGCCGCTGAGTGTGTTTCCAAACCCGGTAACCGGAAGAACGCTGGGAGTGCAGCTAGGCCTGTTACCAGCAGGATCGTATAGTTTGCAAGTAGTTAATCTTTTCGGAAGGGTTGTGTATGCGCAACCTGTAAATACACAGGCACAAGGCACGAAGCAATTTGTCCGCTTACCGCAAACAACCCAGGCTGGTATGTACTATCTGCGACTCTCCAAAACGGGCGACACTGTTGCCAGCCTGCCCATCATCATTCGCTAAAACTCGCTAGTTATAACTTGTCACCGGAGGAGCAGCTGCTCTTCCGGTTTTTGTTTTGGAAGCGGGATTCGTGCCGACTACTCAAAAACAACTTTTTTAGCCCGCTCCAAGGGTCTATGGGTTTTCAGCATTATCAGTGGCAAAGAAATAAATCACAAGTTACCAATCACAAATCACCATCACAACTCACCTGTACAAATCACACATCACAAATCTCAATGTAAATCCCTGAATAGTGTTGACAGGTTTTAGAATATTTCCTTGTTATAAATAGTGACTGTTTTTCTATCTTTCTTTCCTGGATTACCCCTTTTTCAACTCCATCAAAACAGTTTTTCCACCTGCTGCTTCCTGCCTTGCTCCAAGGCCGCCGGGCCGTGTATTTGCTCCGTCGCTGTATTCGCTTTTTGTTCTCATGGCTTTGCCATATGGAACATCCCGTCTTCGACGGGACCAAAGCGAATAAGGCTCCTCCACAAATACTGGTGAAATTGTTAGAGGGGCATCTCAAAGATTTCAAATGCGATTATGATTTATCACCCTAAGCAACATCCGACATCAAAAATCCGACATCATACATCTCCCGATAGCTTTCGGGATCCTCCATCAAACCCTTTGCGGTCTTTGCCTCCTTTGCCCCTTTGCGTGAAATCAACATATAAATCATACAAATCATACACCACACATTACACATCACACATCATAAATCCTACCTCTCTTACTTCCCTCCGCCCATCTTCTTCCTCGCAATCTTTGTAGGTGCGCCCACTGTTTTTAAGGCGCCGGTCATAATTACTTTCCATATCAGCATGAAGAAACCACCTTCTTCTATGCGTTCAAAATTTACCTGCGCTGTGCGCACGGCATCTCCTTTTTTGGGATTGTCTTTCTTTAAAATAAATGCATTGGCAAAAAAACTGGTCACGCCCTTCCTGTCTAATTCAGCTTGCCCCTTATCTTTTTCGAGCAGCACTAATTTGAGATCCTGGTACAAAATACTAACATCGCCGGATGCCTGCCTTTCATCACCTTTGATGCTAGCCTTTAATTGCTGCAACGCTCCCCGTTCTATTTTTACCATGCCTACCGGTATAGCGAAGGGGTTGATCAGGCTTCCCTGGAAAGCCTCGCTCGCCAGAATACTAGCGCTGAAACTTCCCGATTGATAATTTTTACGACTGAAAACAAAATCTGCATTGATGGGTATCTTGCCCATCATCATGCCCTTACCCTTTATCGTAACCGGGCTTTGGTCTCCTCCTTTAAAGTTCGATACATTGGCAATATCCATCGCAATATTGTTGATATGGAGGGTGCCGCTTTGTTGCGATACAGGATTAAATTCTTCGTATGCAAGTTCAAGGTTCTCTGCTTTTACACGGTTCACCTTTATTTTCATGGGTAATTTCATGAGCAACTGCCCGGGGAAATTTCCCATCTTGGAGGCTGGCGGTAGGGAGCGATTTAAATAGATGGAAAGCTTGCCTGCAGGTATGTTTATTTCTTTGGTCACGAGCTCTTCCTCATTCATTAAGTTCCACCAGTTTACTCCGTTCAGTGTTACAGAGGGGAAAGAAACCTGGTAATACTCTTTTGCAGTTTTCTGACTGCGTACAAATGCTTCTTTACTTAATTGTGGAGACAAAGAAAGGTTTGTGAGTGTGAGCTTTTGTTCAGGCGCTTCTACAGAAACGGTTGCGATACTCAGATTATATTGACCTTTTCCGGCTGCCGCTTTGTAATCTTTAAAACTGAGCCTCGCTTTTTTGGCAAACAAAAAACGGTTCTTGTCAGTCCTCGTTGCAGAGTCAATTAAAATGTCATCCATGGCAATGGTTACATCTTTTAGCAGCGTTGTTTTGCCTTTGTTGTGAACGATTATTTTGCCGCCCACCACCTGCAGATTTTTTACCGAAAGCTTTTCCATTTCTTTCAGGAATCGCTGTGTAAAATCTTCCTTTACTTCTTTCTTGTCTGATGTATTCCGATAAATTTCAAAAACAGGATTGGTCAGTTTTACCAGTTTGTAGTCCATGGTTTTTGTGCTGATGGCTTCATCAATATTGATGCCTTCTACCAGTAAATTTTCAAAAGAGAAGGCAAGCGTCTCGGCAGGCGCCAGGCCTAACCTGCGCAGCGAATCAGCCCTTTCTTTGTTTGGTTTTAGTGCAACATTTTGAAAACTAAGTTTGGAAGCCAACACATCCATCTTCATATCGCCTACAGAAAGTTGGTAAACGTTGTTAGATGTTTTAGCTACCAGCTGTTGCATGCGCTCAATCAAAAGTGGGCGAAGATCCAATAGGCTGGAGGAGTCTGGTTGGTTGGTTAGGGTGGCAATTTTTTCCCCATCACGGTTGATGCCGGCCTTGAGCGAATAACGAATGTACACATACGCTCCAATGATGAGCAGTGCCGGAATCAGTACCAGCAGAAATATTTTTTTGTTCATGCTCACATCACTATTCAAATAGCAAGCCAAGCAAGGGGTGCCCCTAAATAGCTGTCGCAACTGTTGATGCTTCCACTGCGACCAGGCACGGTTTAGTTGCTACAATTTTTCGCCTCCACGCAACTGTTTCATATCTGTTTTTTTGCGCAGCTTCATGTTGAGCAACTCTACCAATAAAGAAAAAGCGATCATGGTATAGATATAGCTCTTGCTGATTTCCTGGTGAAATCCTTCTGCTACCAGCATGATACCAATGGCGATTAAAAAGGAAAGGGCCAGCATTTGCAACGTAGGATGCTCGTTGATAAATTTGCTTACAGCGCTAGCGAATACCATCATGATAACGATGGATATAATGACTGCAATAACCATGATAGCAACTTCATCTACCAGCCCAATGGCCGTTAGGATAGAATCAAAAGAAAATACTGCATCTATCAACACGATCTGTACGATTACTTTACCCAAGGTAGCGTACACTTTTTTGCTACCCGTTTCTTCACTGGCTTTATGTTCCAGTTTTGAATGTATCTCCAGCGTACTTTTTACCACCAGGAATAATCCCCCGGCCATTAGTATCAGGTCCTTCCAGCTAATGGCAATGGGTGCTCCCTCTGCTTTGATAAAGGGTATCGTAAAAAGTGGGTTTTGCAACCTCATGATGTAGGTAATGGTGAGTAGCAAACCAATGCGAAAAAACATGGCAAGGAGCAAACCGATGTTCCTGGCCCTCCGCTGTTGAGATGGCTCCAGCTTATCTGAAATAATAGAGATGAAAATGATATTATCTACACCCAACACTATTTCAAGAAAAGTAAGGGTAAGCAGGCTGATCCAAATGGACGGGTCAGAAAAATCGGGAAAAGTCATACAAAAGTTTTTTTAGGAAATTCAAATATAAGGCCGAAATATTTCCTTCTACTCTGTGTTACCTTATTGCGTGTAGTGGAAATTAATATTGGAGTTATAAACTGGTGGCTGATAGCTGCAATTGCCCAGGCAAATTTCCCATCCCCATTTACACAAGCCCGGCAGCACTTACCTTTGCAGCCATGAAAAAAGCTCCTGCAAACAACCCCTCCAAATCTTCTGTAACACTCTCCCAGGCATTTAAAGAATTTATATGGCCCAGGCGAAAAGTGGTTTTCATCGGCCTGTTGCTCATCGTAGTGAGCAGGATGGCAAGCCTGGTGCTTCCCGGGGCAAGCAAATATCTTATAGATGAAGTGATTGTAAAAAAGGATTTGCACATGCTAAAAATCCTGATTGCCGCAGTGGCAGGCTCCATCCTGGTGCAGGCCGTTACTTCCTACCTGCTTACCAAATTATTAAGTGTAGAAGCGCAGCACCTCATTTCTCAACTTCGCCTGAAAGTGCAGAAAAAAATATTATCCCTGCCCATCAGTTATTTTGATAACAACAAATCCGGCGCCTTGGTAAGCCGCATCATGAACGATGTAGAAGGCGTGCGAAACCTGGTAGGCACCGGCTTGGTGCAATTGATTGGCGGCTTGCTCACCGCAGTGGTTTCCCTGGTGTTGCTCATTAGAATCAGCCCGATGATGACGTTGTATGTATTGCTGCCAGTGGCACTTTTTGCCGTAGTAGCTGCCAAAGCCTTTACTTATATACGACCCATTTTTAAAAAACGGGGCGTGCTCAATGCAGAGGTAACTGGCCGACTTACTGAAACCATCAATGGGGTAAGAGTCATCAAAGGATTTAATGCAGAAGAGCAGGAGAACAAAACATTTGAAAAAGGAGTAGAGCAATTGTTTTTGAATGTAAAACAGAGCCTCACTTCCACTGCCATTATCACCAGCTCTGCCACGCTCTTGCTGGGCCTGGCTTCTGCAGGCATCATGGGCATTGGAGGCTATATGATCATCAATGGCGAGCTTACCTTTGGCGAATTTCTTTCCTTTACTTTATACCTCGGTTTTATGATTGCACCCATTGTGCAAATGAGCAATATTGGCAGCCAGCTCACAGAAGCTTTTGCGGGGCTGGACAGAACGCAGGAGATCATGAACATGGCTCCGGAAAATGATGTGCAAACCCGAACCATCGAACTGCCGGTTTTGAAAGGCGATATTCGGTTTGACAATGTTTCTTTTTCTTATGAAGAAGGCAAAGAAGTTGTGAAGGGTATCAGTTTTGATGCCCCGGCCGGCTCTGTAACGGCATTGGTGGGTAGCTCGGGCTCAGGCAAAACAACCATTGCCAGCCTGGCCGCTACCTTTATTACGCCAGACAGTGGCACCATAACCATTGATGGTATAGATCTTAGCAAAGTTATTTTAAGTGAATACCGCCAGCACCTTGGCGTGGTGCTGCAGGATGATTTCTTGTTTGAAGGAACCATCCGGGAAAATATTTTATTTGCACGCCCCGATGCCTCTGCGGCGAGCCTGGCTAAGGCTGTAAAGGATGCTTATGTAGATGAATTCTCCGATCGCTTTGAGAAGGGCCTGGACACCGTTATAGGTGAGCGGGGTATCAAACTATCGGGTGGGCAGCGGCAACGCATAACCATTGCCAGGGCCATACTGGCCGATCCCAAAATTATATTGCTGGATGAGGCAACTTCCAGCTTAGACACCGAAAGTGAATCGCTCATACAACAAAGCCTGAACGAACTCATGCATGGCAGAACCACTTTTGTAATTGCACACAGGCTAAGTACCATTCGTAAGGCGCACCAGATACTGGTAATAGAAGCTGGCAGAATTGCTGAGCGTGGAAACCACCAGGAATTAATTGACAAAAAAGGCCGGTACTACGAACTCTTTACCTACCAGGCCAGAATTTAAAGGGGTTAGGGAGATGGGAGGAAATTATTGAAATCTACGTTTGCAACATTTTGGAAAAGATTTATATTGATTAAAGGTTTATATTTATTGTTTATCAATAAATATTTATTACGTTTGTCATATCATTATAAAACTTAAAAATCATGTCAAAAACAAACAACCTCATATTTACGGTCTTAAAAATAGTTGCCTGGGTCATCTTCGTTGGCTTGTGTATCGAAGCCGGGGGCTTAATAGTCAATTTTATTTTCAGTTTGTACAGGCCCGAATTTGTGCACAACCTTTATCAAAAGCTGGACTTAAGTGAAATGTACGACCGAAGTAAAGGTGCCTATTTCAACATGTACAGTTTTATACTCGTTATTTCAATTTTGAAAGCAGTGTTATTCTACCTGGTTATTTTGCTGGTGACCAAGATTGATTTGTCAAAACCTTTCAACAGCTTTGTTTCCAGGAAAATTTCCCAAATTAGTTACTACACGCTGTCAATCGGGCTTTTGAGTTACATAGCCCGGCAATCAGCAAAAAATTTAAGCCATCGTGGCTATCCTGTAGACAACTTAGACCAGTTTTGGGGAGATAGTCAAGCATTTATTTTAATGGCTGCTGTCATCTATGTGATTGCCACTATTTTTAAAAAAGGGATGGATATACAAAACGAAAACGATTTAACTGTATAAGCCATGCCAATTATTGTAAACTTAGATGTGATGATGGCAAAGCGAAAAATTTCTCTGAATGAACTTTGCGAACGAGTCGATTTAACATTATCTAATCTTTCAATCTTAAAGACGGGAAAAGCCAAAGCGATTCGTTTTAGTACCTTAGAATCTATTTGTAAAGCATTAGACTGCCAGCCCGCTGATATCCTGGAGTACAGAGCTGCTGATGATGAGGCAAAAAATCCCTGACAGACCTGTAAAAATCAAATTGAACTTAATGCCGTTACAGGGATAGCTGGCAAATTCATTCCTGGCGCTGTGTGCGGTATAACTCCATAACGTAACAAAATCAAATTTCCCTGGCGAATCAGTTCATAAAAAATAATCGCTTCGCAAATAATTTAATTAACACAACCAATGAGAGGAGAGCTAGATCTGGATAAACTTTTAAGAGCTATGAAGCCCAGGCTTAATGTGGGCGAGTATGTTTTTTGTACCACAAAAGACCTCAGCCAAATTAACTTAGCAAGTCTTCTGATGATTTTTAAGGAAGAAGAAGGAACGACCCTTATTTTAAAAAGGGAGGTTGCCGACAAGCTTGATATGAACTATACTTTTATTGCATCCTGGATCACCCTTACAGTCCATTCTGCTCTGGAAGCTGTTGGCCTCACCGCAGCATTTTCCAAAGCGCTCGCTGACGAAAATATTAGTTGCAATGTAGTGGCAGGGTATTATCACGACCATATATTTGTAGATAGAAGCGATGCTGAAAAAGCCATGGTTGTTCTACATAAATTTTCAGAAGACCGGTAGGTAGGGATTCAGTGCGGAAACCCTGTGAAATGGTTTTGCAATGGCAAAAGAGAAACATGCATAGTTTATCAATTATATAAAAACTAAAAAGAAATGGACGTAAAAACAGCATACGATACCTGGGCAGCGCAATACGATACCAATAACAATAAAACAAGAGATCTTGAAGCTGAGGCGTTGATGGAAACCTTGGCCAAAGTAGGGTTTTCCAACTGCCTGGAAATTGGCTGCGGCACAGGAAAAAATACCGAATGGCTTGTAACAAAAGCAGAAAGTGTGGTAGCGGTTGACTTGTCGGACAAAATGCTGGCAACTGCAAAATCTAAAATCAAATCAGGTAAGGTAAAATTTATTCAGGCCGACATCAACAGCGACTGGGATTTTTTAAACGAAGAAAAATTTGACTTAACAACGTTTAGCCTGGTGCTGGAACACATAGCCGATTTAAACAAAATTTTTGAAAAGTTAAAGCAGGTTGTAAAAGCTGAAGGCTATGTTTACATTGGTGAACTGCACCCGTTTAAACAATACAGCGGCACTAAAGCAAGGTTTGAAACTGCTGAGGGATTGCAAATTGTGACCTGCTTTAATCACCACATTTCTGACTTTACGCTTGCTGCCAGCAAAACCGGTTTTAGGATATTAGAAATTAATGAATACTTTGATGAGGATGACCGGAACAACCTACCTAGAATTTTGACTTTGCTCTTACAGAAAGAAGCCATCAATTAAAATTAAATTGATCTTATGGACCCTGTTTTTATCGAAGACAAAGTCTTTCATAATACCGACATTAAGCAAAGCCCGCTGGCAAAAGGCGAATATGAAAAATGCACTTTCAAAGATTGCGATTTTTCCAATGCTAATTTTACGGAGATCAAATTTATAGACTGTCAATTTTCAGGTTGTAATTTGAGTTTGGTGAATGTAGCAAAAACTGCCTTCAGAGATGTCCAGTTTAAAGATTGTAAAATGCTGGGAATACACTTTGAGAACTGTAATCCATTCGGGCTAGCTTTTAGTATCGATCATTGTAACCTCACGCATTCATCATTTTTTAAAACGAAACTCAAAAATACCGTCTTTCTACAATCACAATTACACGAAGTAGATTTTACGGAGTGCGACTTGACGGGTAGTGTTTTCGATCATTGCGATTTAACAGGAGCCGTATTTGAACATACCATTCTTGAAAAAGCCGACTTCAGAACTGCGTTTAATTACTCTATTGACCCTGAGTTGAACCGAATAAAAAAAGCGAAATTTTCTTTGCCAGCTGTTGTCGGCCTTTTAAATAAATATGATATTATTATTGAGGGCATGTAAAAGGAAATTCTGAAATTTTTACTGCGTTAAAGCCTAAAGGGTATATCTCCTTAGGATAATATTAATTTAACCCACATTGATTATTGATTTGTAAAACATTATTCTTGTATCTGTGTTGTATACATAAACATGAAATGATCTCAGCTTTTTTATATAGAACCCTGGCTTGCGTGGCCATATCCCTTCTAACAGTCTCAGTTATCGCCCAAAAAACCGGGAGCATCAGCGGTACAATTCTCCAAAAATCCAACCAGCAATCTCTTGCAGGGGCTAACATTAATCTGGCTGGTACCAACTTAACCACGGCAGCAGACTCCAACGGTAGGTTTAGGCTATTGAATATCCCGGTTAAGACCTATAATCTTTTGGTGAGCTCTGTAGGCTTGAAAACATTTACGCTCTACAACATTGTTGTGAACAGTGGTAATGAAAATGTTTTTACCATTGAATTGGAGCAGGAAGCATCAGACCTGGGAGAAGTTATCATCAAATCTAATAAGCGAAGTGTTCGGGCTGCTACCTTGGAAACGCCCCTGAGTGTACAAAGATTAACGGCTGAGGAAATCAGAAGCAATCCCGGTGGAAACTTCGACATCAGTAAAGTAATTCAAACTTTGCCCGGCGTAGGTGGTGGGCAGGGTGGAGGTACATTTCGCAATGATATCATCATACGGGGCGGTGCTTCCAACGAAAATGTGTTTTACCTGGACGGTATTGAAATACCGGTGATCAATCACTTTCAAACGCAGGGAGGCAGTGGCGGACCACAAGGAATATTAAATACCTTTTTTATTGAAGATGTAAAACTGAGTTCCTCAGCTTTTGATGCCCGGTACGATAATGCGCTGAGCAGTGTATTTCAGTTCAAACAAAAAGTGGGTAATGCCAATAAATTCCAGGGGAATGTTCGAGCTAGCCTAACAGAGTCGGCTATTACTTTAGAAGGTCCTTTATCTAACAATAAAAAAACAACATTTTTAGCTTCTGCCCGTAAATCTACTTTCCAGTTACTTTTCAAAGCATTGGACCTTCCATTTCTGCCAGACTTTTGGGACTACCAAACAAAAATTACCCATAAAATAAATGATAAAACCACCCTTAATTTTATTGGTATTGGTGCTACAGACGACTTTAGATTTCTTGCTGTAAAAGATGCCACACCCGAAAAATTATACAATCTGAATTCTGCCGCAAGCATACAGCAGTGGAATTATACCCTGGGCCTTTCTCTTAGAAGAAGCCTCTCCAACGGCTTTTGGAATGTAGCCTTGAGCCGAACAAGGTTTAACAACAACCTTCAGAAATATGAGGATAATGAGAACCGGTCAGCGGCCAACCAAACGCTGGATTTTGTGAGTAATGAAACAGAAACCAAACTGCGGTTTGACATCAATAAAAATAAAAATGATTGGAAGATAGCTTACGGTGCCTCCACCCAATTGGCTGAATACGACAACAACACTTTTGCAGTAATACAAAAAGAAGTGAGAGACGCTAGCAACAACCTGGTACAACCTGCCATCACTCAAAATTTTACAAGCCCGTTAAAACCATTTGTGCGCCTGGGAGCATTTGTGCAGGTGGGTAAGAGGGTTATGAACGA
>JANPJW010000054.1:0-2584 GCA_031425715.1 Chitinophagaceae bacterium
TTCCATTGTCGTTACCACCACTAAATGCAAGATTATAGTTTTGAGAAAGTTTTTTGTTCAATAATTCTTTAAATACGTCTACACTTGATCCCTTATCCTGGCCAGTGATAGCATATTTCCCTAACGCAGTTCTGAATTCTCCTGCATCCAGCACCTCATATTTTTTCATATAACCTGTATTTACACTCCAGCTCGTACCAAACTCAAGTTTAGAATCTCCTGATGTACCAGTTTTTGTGGTAATCGCAATTACACCATTGGCACCCCGGGAACCATATATAGCTGCTGATGAAGCATCTTTTAACACATCAATAGATTGTATGTCATTTGGGTTAATAAAGATCAGGGCGTTTGCGTCTGGACTTGCACCGAAGTTAGTACCAAAATTAGGCCTGGCAGAACGACCATCCAACGGAACCCCGTCTATAACATACAAAGGACCCGTACTAGTTCTGATGGAACTATTACCCCTTATTTTTACAGTAGTAGCCGCACCTGGCTGGCCAGAGTTGCTCGTTACCTCTAAACCCGCCACTTTATTTTGTAACAATTGGTCAGGATTTGTTACTACACCCTGGTTGAAGTCTTTAGCCTGAACGGTTGCTACGGCGCCTGTTAAGTCTTTTTTACGAACAGAGCCATAACCAATAACAACCACTTCATCCAAACCTCCCACACTGGTAAGAAGTGTGATTGAGATAGAAGTTCCTGTAGCTTTTACTTCCTGTTGGGCATAACCTGTAGCAGAAAATACCAAGGTTGCATTGGCAGGAACGCCGGTTAAAGTGAAATCCCCTTCTGAATTGGTAGAAGCTCCCTTGTTGCCTCCTTTTACCGTGACGGAAACACCCGCAATGGGCTGACCATCTTTGTCTTTAACGGTACCCGAAACACTTGATTGGGCGAAAGCACTTGCTGTGAAGGCTAAGGTAGCGAGCAGCAGCAGACTGATTTTTTTTTGTAAAACAAGCAGCATAATCGATGATTTTTGGTAAAAACAAATAAGATTCAATGTGACATTTCTATTAAAACCTAGATAGAGAGATAATTATACTGTAATAATAACAATACTTTTTCATCTAATACTAATAATAATAGAACTCTTTTAGCAATTATTGAAATTAGCATAAATTATAAATTGCAAAATCACTATACTAAAATAATTTTATTGAATGGCTCCGCAAACATTTCCGCAAACGTTTGTTGTGTATATTATTGTTAATTTAAAGTAAAAAATTTCGCAAATGCCCCAACCAAAAATTCGCAAGGCCTGATATGCCAGCATATCAGACGTTTTAACCTTCCTGCAAATCATCCGAAAATCTCTGAAAAAATCCAGCTTCGTGGAATTAGAACAGCCAACCGGGCACTTCACTAATTGTACAAAATCTGCTACAAAGTTTCTATTAATTGAGGTATTCCGGCTAATCTAAAGCATATTCTCAAATAGAGTCAATTAAAAAAGTTTACCTTTTAGCAATGAAACATTTTAGAAAGGTTTTTTGTCTCCTGCTGTTCTTTCCGTTTTCCTTATATGCACAAACGCCCATCGGAGACGTAAAAGAAATTATTGGGTTGTGGCAAGGCTATTTAAATACTCCAGAAAAAAAATTGCCGTACGAACTCGCCATTGCTGAACAAGACGGAAAATTATTAGGCTTTTCTCTTACAAGTTTTACCATCAATGGCCAAGAGATTATTTCGATTAAAAAAGTGCAGATTGTTCTCAACGGGCAGGTATTCATAATTTCCGATGATGATATGCTGTTTAACAACATTACAAGTGAAGCAGCAAAAAAAATAAAGCAAACCAACAAGCTTCTATTAGGTGCACAAGGATCACAACTTACATTGACTGGAAAATTTGAAACAAAAACCAGCCGTGCGTTAAGACCTGCGAGTGGTGATGTTTATTTGGCTAGGCAGAAAGATTCGTCACAAGTGAAGTTGCTGGCAAAACTGGACCAAATGAAGCTTGCAGACGGGCTTAGTTTTACAGCCACGAAAAAAATAGAAGTCTCAGCAGCCGCTTCATTAGGATCTAAGGCTGCTGCGGAAGCTCCAGTTATAAGAACAGCCGCACCAATTGTATTGGAACAGGAGGTTTTGGCAGTGGTAAAACGACTACCGCCGCTTGAAGAGCAAAGGTTAATTTTTACAAAATCCACAATCCATCCTTTCAAAAATATAGCGCCAAAGTTTTTATCTCCTATTGCTCTGGCATCTATTCAAAATACAAAATCTCTCACAGCGGCAGTAGTAAAACAACGTGTTGTTGTTAAACCAGTTGTTGTACCAAAAATTGCTACAGCATCACCCGAAGTGAAACCAGCTACAGTGGCCATGGCTAAAGCGCCTGCAGCAGTTGCAAAAAATTCTGCCCCGGCAAAACCTGCTCCTCGAAATATTGCAGTTGCCCCTGCTATTGATCTTGCAGACAGAAAAATAGAAATTATAGATCAGCTATCTATTGCGTCTGATAGCCTGGTATTAACTCTTTATGATAATGGTACGGTAGATGGGGATTCTGTAAGTATTATTTTGAATGGAAAAACGATTGTTTCTCAACAACTTTTAAGCACCA
>JANPJW010000055.1:0-7219 GCA_031425715.1 Chitinophagaceae bacterium
TTGGTTTCCTCACCGCCTTCAATTTCACGGTCTACCAAAGCGGTAGTGCCTTCCAACGTAAATTTAAATGCATGCGAAATATAGGGCAGGTCCAAAAGTTCCGCAACCATACCACCAATAGAAGAACCATTGTAATCGATGGTTTCTTTACCGGTAAAAATAAGATCGTAGCCACCTTCTTTTGCCACGGCTGCAATTTGCGAAGCAATATTGTAACTATCTGCATTGTCACTGTTTACACGAATGGCTTCATCGCCGCCAAGGGCCAAAGCTTTGCGAATAATGGGATCGCTTTCGGCTGTGCCTACATTTATCAAATGCAACACGGTAGCCGGATCTGCTTCTTTTAATTCGATAGCACGCACAAGGGCATACCATTCGTCGTAAGGGTTAATGATCCACTGCACGCCATCGGAGGCAAATTTCGTATTGTTATCTGCGAAGGCTATTTTTGCCGTGGTATCGGGCGTTTTACTGATGCAAACTAGAATCTTCATAAAAATTAATTAGAGTTGTACAAATAAGTTGTTTATGCAACTATATGCAAATATAAGCGTTGTAGGGATTAGTTTTTCACGCTGTTTAAAAAATATTGAGGAATGAGCAGGATAGAAAAATTGCTGGAGTATTTAAAGGCAAATGACAAGGATAGTTTTCTTCAACATGCGCTGGCATTGGAGTATATTAAAGTGGGTGACGATGATGAAGCAAGGAAATTGTTTAACGAAATATTGCTGCGGGAACCCACTTATGTAGGATCTTATTACCACCTGGGTAAATTGCTTGAGCGTGTGGCAGATTATGACAAAGCGGTACGGATATATAAAAGAGGTATGGAGGAAGCAAAAAAGGCAGGGGACAATCATAGTTACAATGAATTGCAGGGAGCCTTGGAAGATATAGAGGAGTAGGGGCCCCTGTCCCCTAAAGGGGAACTTGGGGAGCTAAGTTTTGCCCGACCAGTTACGGATTTATAATTGATGTTTTTTTGCTTGGCAAACTTCAGGGATTCTAATCGGCATCGTTGTGTCACTCTCTTGTACAAAACACCTTTGCTGAACTTTTTTCGAAGCGAATAAAATAAGCATCAATTTAATTATACACTAACCAATCAAGTTCCCCTTTAGGGGACAGGGGCCTCATGAATCTACTTTCTTCTTTTAAGCAGTTTATTAAAACCGAAAATCTCTTTGCTGAAAAAGATCAGCTGCTGCTTGCTGTAAGTGGTGGGGTAGACTCTGTGGTGTTGTGTGAGCTTTGCAGGCAGGCAGGCTATCGTTTCACCATTGCCCATTGCAATTTTCAATTGCGGGGTGAAGAGAGTGAGGCAGATGAGGAGTTTGTGGCAACCCTGGCAAAAAAGTATGGCATAACTTTTTTTGTAAAAAAATTTGATACAGAAAAATATGTGGCTGAAAATAAAACAAGCATCCAGGTAGCAGCAAGAGAATTGCGTTATCAATGGTTTGATGAACTTCTAAATAAAATGCGAGCGGCCCCCCAGCCTAAAGGTCAAAGCTCCCCCCGCCGGGGGGCGGGGGGGCTTCTTCTTCTAACAGCCCACCATGCGGATGATAACCTTGAAACCATTCTCATGAATTTTTTCAAAGGCTCTGGTATAAATGGTCTCAAGGGAATTTTACCCAAACAAAAGCATGTAATTCGCCCGCTGTTGTTTGCCAGCAAGGAAGACATACTTGCATATGCCAAACAAAATAATTTAAGCTACCGGGAAGATTCGTCTAACAGCAGCGATAAATACACCCGTAATTATTTTCGCAACCAACTAATACCCGGTATTGAAAAAGTTTTTCCGCAGGCAAAAGAAAACCTACTGAATAACGCCAACCGTTTTCGGGAAATAAACACGATTTATGAATCTGCTATGGAGCAGATCATGCAAAAACTTCTTGTGCCACAAGGAAGTGAAATACATATTCCGGTTTTGAAATTACTAAAAACGCCGGCGCTAAAGACTGTTATCTACGAGATCATCAAAGCATTTGATTTCACAGCGCACCAGGTGCAGGCCGTAGAAAAATTGCTGCGCAGCGAATCGGGTAAATATGTAGAGAGCGGCACGCATCGTATTTTGCGCAACCGTAAATGGATTATCATTGCGCCGTTGCAGCAGGAAGCAGGTAAGCAATACCTGGTAAAAGAAGAAGATAATAACATCGTTTTCCCGAAGGGAACATTAGTGTTGGCTAAACAAGACCAGCCCGGCAAGATCAGTAATGATGCTAACCTGGCGCAGTTAGACAGCCGCCATATTCAATACCCGCTCTTGCTGCGTAAATGGAAGAAGGGAGATTATTTTTATCCCCTCGGTATGCCACACAAAAAGAAAATCGGCCGTTTTTTAACCGATCTTAAATATTCTCTTACTGCAAGGGAAAATGTTTGGGTGCTGGAGAGCAATAAAAAAATTATCTGGGTATTGGGTATCCGCATAGATGATCGTTTCAAAATAACAGCATCCAGCCGTGCTACCTTGCAATTGCATTTAAGGCCTGCCGAATAGGCTGGGCTTTTTAAACTCCTCTATAATATAATCAAACAAGGCGGGCTGCATAAAAGCGATGAGCGCAATGGTAAACCCCAATCCAAAAAGCGCTCCCCATAAATGTGCATCGTGGTTCACATTGTCTGCATTTCTCTTACCCATGTAAACGCAATACACAATATACAAGACTGCAAAAAGTGTTGCAGAAACCTTGAGTGCACCATAAAGGTAGAGGCTGCTCCAGGGCGAAAATACAATCGATGCAAATACGATAGCCGATACAGCGCCCGAGGCTCCCAGGGATTTGTAATTATAATCATCCTGGTGTTTGATGTAGCTGGGTAAATCGGATGCAACGAGGCCTAAAAAATATAAGCTGAGGTAGGCCACATTACCACCAAGGCCGTTAACTGCAAAAATTTGTTCTATGTTACCTCCAAAAAAATACAAGGTGAACATGTTAAAGAAAAGATGCATCCAGTCGGCGTGTAAAAATCCAGAGGTGACGAACCTGTAATATTGATTTTCCCTTTTAGTGTAATAAGGCCAGCCAATGGTTTTGTTCATTAGCCCAGCGTTTGAAAACCCAACAAGGGAGAAAATAACATTCAAAGCAATCAGCACAAGGGTAAGCGGTGTATCTGTAAAATTCATACTACGTTTTTTTCAAAACTAAGAAAAATAAAATACCGGCATCTGGTGCGACTGCCCGAGCGGCTGCGGGGTTATCCTTTGTGGTACGTTTTTTGAAATTTTATGGCTCTAAACCAACCAACGATGAAATTTATAAAAATACTAGCCTTCATTTTTATCGGATTTAACCTTGCGGGGTGCGAGGCCATACAGAAAGCTACGAACAGCACGGGTTCTACATTTTCCCTTACCGGTAAATGGACTTTAAAAATTAATACTCCCGATAACGTATTGGTGGGAAGCGTTGTAACGGTAACACCGCTGCTGTCTGAAGGTCGCCTTAGTACGATGACCGGCAATGGAAATTGTTTTCGTCAAAGTGATGTAATATGGAAATCCATTGCATCGGATAACCAAGGGGGCTTCACCATCAGCAACCTGGTAAGCGGATGCAGCGGTCTCAACTTTCAGCCGGCTACCATTTATGTTATGAATACGAATGAGATCAGGCTCAGCGGTAGAAACGCAAGTGGGCAAGAACTTACTCAGGTTTGGCAAAGGGTACAGTAGGCTAGAGTTAAAAATTCAATAAGAAGTGATTAGGCCTCACATTAGAAAGGTTTTAGCCATGATGATATTTTTCATTTTTTAGGATGGTGCAGGCCCGGTAAACCTGCTCTGCCAGCAGCATACGCACCAGTTGATGAGGAAATACAAGTTTTGAAAGGCTCCAGGTATAATTAGCTCTTTGTAGCAGTTGATTGCTTACGCCGTAAGCACCACCAATTAGAAAGATAAGATTGCGTGTACTTTCATTGGCCCTTTGTTGTAGAAAAGTGGCAAGTTCCTCGCTTTTCAATTGAGTACCTGTTTCGTCTAGCAGAACGAGGTAGTCTTCTTTTTTCAGAAGATTAAAAATGGCTTCACCTTCTTTAGCCTTAAGATCGGCCTCGCTTAGCAAACCGGAATTTTTACCCATTGGTATAATAGTCCATTGAACCGAAAAGTAGTTACTGATGCGTTTGGTAAACATGTCTGCACCTTCTTTAATATGGCTTTCGTGAGCCTTGCCCACAGACCAAAAATGGATTTTCATTTATGATATTTTAAAACAGAAATGCTGCTCAAGTGAATGCCTGCTGCAGCGTCGAAAATTACGTAGTTAACTTTATAAAGTACCTTTTAAATTTTGAAAAAAAATATACGCCTCTCTTTAAAGATTCTCAAGATTGTCATTCTTTCTGTGTTGGTGCTTTTTTTGGTTGTTTACATTTATGTGACGGTTAATAAAAAGCAGATTGTTCAGCAGGTAACCGAGCAACTAAGTGAAAAACTGAATGGTAACGTAAAAATTGGAGCTGCCGATATTAGTTTTTTTAGGTCTTTCCCAAGGGTTGCAGTACTAGTTACAAATATTGAGATTACGGATACGATGTACCAGGTGCACAAGCATGCATTTTTCCAGGCGAAAGAACTCTTTGTAAACATTAATGTAGTTAAACTGCTTGGCAAAACCTCACCCCTTAGCGGCATCCGTGTAAAGCAGGGTAGTGTGTTTTTATTTACAGATACTTCAGGCTATTCAAACCAATATTTACTAAATTCTAAAAAAGATCCTGCAGGTGGCCCTAAAACTACGAGTAAAGATATTTCTATCAAAAGTATTTTTCTGGAGCAGGTGAACTTTGTGTTGGTTGATTTGAAGCGGGAGAAATACCATGATTTTGTGATTGAGGATTTAAAAGTTTCATTGGATAACGATGGTGATGACCTGGTGATGGATACCAGGTTAAATATGCTTGTAAAAAGTCTTGCCTTTAATTTGCCAAAGGGAACTTTTTTAAAGAATGCAGGTTTTAGCGGTCGGTTTAAAATCCATTATGGAAAAAAATCTCAGGTGCTAAGGTTTGCCAATATTCAGGTTAAACTCTCGGGCCACCCCTTCAATCTCACCGGCACATTCGATTTGGGTGAGAAAAATCCAGGATTCACACTGAAAGTCAAAACCGAAAATGTTTTGTACAACAACATTAAAAAGCTATTGCCAAATCGTATAGATAGCTCCCTCTCCATTGTATCTGTAAGTAGTCCTATAGATGCAGAAGCCGATCTTTATGGCCCGCTGCGTGGTGGCGAACCCTACATTTTAGCTCGTTGGACGGTTCAGGATGCCACGCTTAAAACTAATTTCATGGATTTTGACCATGCAAATTTTACGGGGTACTATAAAAATGAAGTAAAGGCGGGGTTACCACGCAAAGATCCTAACTCAGTTATCAGCATCAGCGATTTTAAAGGAGACTGGCATGGGCTCAAAATAACCTCTGGCGACATACAAATTCTGGACTTGCAAAAACCACTGCTTACTTGCGACTTGCATTCTGCCTTCCCGCTAAAAGATCTAAACGAACTTTTGCAAACACAATCATTGCAGTTGACCGCCGGAGACGCCGACGTATTGCTCACCTACAAAGGACCCATAGAACGAAACAATAATACCAACTCCTTTTTAAACGGAGCAATTAATATTGCAAAAGGAAAAGTGCTTTACACGCCACGCAATGTAGAAATGACCGAAGTAAATGGCAAGCTCACTTTTAAGAACAGTAATGTGGCCCTGGAAAATTTACACTGTAAAGTATTGGGAAACGATATTGTAATGAATGGCATTGCCAACAATGTACTCACACTTATTAGTTCCGAACCAAACAAAGTGGTGATAGACTATAATATCTATTCCCCGGTACTTAATCTGGCTCCTTTTACTTTCTTACTCCAGTCTCCTAAAAAAACAACCGTCAGCAACGGTAAGAGCTTTAATAAGATGGCTTCGCAGATTGATGAACTTTTAGAGAAAAGCCGCTTGCATGTGGAACTAAAAGCAGATCGCCTTCTTTATAAAAAACTCGACGCTTCAAAGCTCGACGCAAGGATAACTGTACTGCAAGACCGCTATGTGTTAGACCGTGTAAATATGAGTCTTGCCGAAGGCGCTATGCAAATGAGTGGCCAGCTGGTGAATGTTCAAAGTGGCCGTCACCAGGCGAGTCTTAAAGCCGCCATGCAAAACATGAATGTGCAAAAAGTATTTTATGCTTTCGAAAATTTCGGCCAGGATGGCATTACAGATAAAAATCTCAAAGGCAAACTCACTGCCGATGCTGATGTGCAGATCGATATCAGTACCGACGGAAAAGTTTTGCCTTTATCTTCCGTGGGAGATCTGAATTTTTCGCTAAAAAAGGGAGCGCTCAATAATTTTGAACCTCTCAAAAAGATGCAAAAGTTTATTTTCAAAAATCGTGATTTTGATAATATTGGATTTGCAGAGCTTAAAAACCGACTCACAATTCGACAAGGAGAAATTAACATTCCCCGCATGGAAATTCAGAGTTCCGTACTTAGCTTTTTTGTGGAGGGTATTTATAGCCAACGAGGAAATACGGATCTAAGTGTGCAGGTACCCTTCAATAATCTGAAAAAACGGGATGAAGATTATATCCCTGAAAATATTGGCGTAGATCAAAAAGGAGGTCGAAGTATTTTTCTTCGTGGCCAACCTGGAAAAGACGGGAATGTTCAATTCAAGTTAGACCTGTTTAAAAAGTTTCAGAAGGATAAGGAGAAATAGCTTTCATCAGGTTTCCATTCAATCCATAACAGCTTTGTTTGTCAGCTATTTTAAGCAGTGGAGATTGTATCGTTAGAGCGAAACTAACTAATCGAATAGTATTTTGTAGAGTCCATCGCAAGTTTATTCATGGTAATTTATTTATTATTTTTCAATTATAATACTTACCTAAAGTGCCTTTTTTACTGAGTTACAGCTCACTTCCTTCAGGTGTTCTAACGGCTTCATGAGCCACTGTCATAAAATTTCTGCCAAATAATTCTATAAAAATTTGGTGGGGAACCTATCGCCTCCTACATTTGCACTCCCAATTAAAAAACGGGCAAAAAGTTCTTAAAAAAGTGGCCAAATTGAAGATGAGGATAAGCTAAAAAAGTTTAGTTTATTTTCAAGAAAGATTTGGCTGATAAAATAGTTACGGTTACTTTTGCAACCCGCTTCAAAAACGG
>JANPJW010000056.1:0-3215 GCA_031425715.1 Chitinophagaceae bacterium
TTTAAATCTGCCTGTCAACATTCCCGAACAATCAATGCCTCCGGCGAAGTTGTAAAATAGTTTGGGAGGCATGTGTGATTACAAACTACGCCAGGCTCGATACGCTGATATTACCAACAGGGGCGGTATGAGCTAAGTAGGCCAGGAGATTTACATTTCATAATTGTGACAAATCAATTTAACCCATCCATCATGATTCGATTTATCAGCTGCTGCCTTACATTCATTTCCCTTGCTGGTTTTGGTCAATCTCCCCTACAGAAAAGAGGAGCCATTAGAGAAATCAACTTAACGGAAACAGGGTATAAACTGGGCCTGCAACATGGCCAACAGTTGAAAAAGGAAATAGGCGAATTGGTAAGCCTGATGAAAGCCAACACCGCCAAAGCACTGGGTAAAGATGCTGACCTCGTCGTAAAAGAATTTACGCAATATGCAATGTTCTCAAACGCCATTAAAAAATATACACCCGAGCTATTTGAAGAAGTGAAAGGCATTGCAGATGGCTCAGCGCAGTCCCTCGATGATATCATGGTTTTTAATTTGCTCGATGAGTTTTGGGTATATCAAAATAACCTGGCCAATCATCATTGCAGTGGGTTGGGTATGCCTGCCACAAAAGATCAACCAGCATTTATTGCGCAGAATATGGATATTGAAAGCTACACTGATGGCTATCAAATTCTCATTCGACTTGCAAGAACCCCTACCCGGCCGGAACAACTTATTTTAACCCACCCGGGTATTATCGCATTAAACGGCATGAACGAAAAAGGCATTGGTGCCTGCATGAATACGCTCATGCAACTGAAAGCATCCAACACAGGGTTACCCGTAGCATTTTTGGTAAGACGTATCCTAAACAGTACCGATAAAAATGAACTGCTTAATTTTATTCAGAGCGTTCCGCATGCCTCCGGGCAAAACTATATTGTAGGTATCAGGGAAGAGGTTTTTGACTTTGAAGCCTCGGCTAACAAAGTAGCCAGGTTTGATCCGAAAAATGCCAATGGGTCTATCTATCATACAAACCACCCATTGGTAAATACGGATGTAAAAGAGTGGTTTAAAATATACGATCCTTCGTTGGCAGAGAAACCTACAAAAAGTAACAGTTTCATCAGGTTGACTGCAGTTCAAAACCGAATTGCCGAAAACACTGCGGTGGATGACGCTTTGATAAAAGAAGCATTGCGATCAAAAGACGATAGCAACAATCCTGTTTGCCGTGCACCCAAAAATGGAGGATTCACTTTTGGTTCCGTCATTATGACGCTGTCGGGTAAGCCTTTTTTACAAGTGACCGCAGGCCCCCCGGATGAATCAGCATACCAACGCTTTGATTTTAGCAACCTTAAAGAGTAACAGCATGAAAGTAATATTTCTTTAATTCTCACCACTGTTGGTGTTTGAGTAAAATAAAACTCATCTTCGCCAACCCATTAAAATTAACACGCCAAAACCAGCAAGCATGACAATGAACATTTCCAAACAGCGGATAACATCTATTGACCTGCTACGAGGCGCAGTCATGATCATTATGGCGCTGGATCATGTAAGGGACTATCTCTGCAATGCATCGTTTTATTACAACCCGCTGGACCTTGATAAAACAAGCGGAACCTTGTTCTTTACCAGGTGGATTACCCATTTTTGTGCGCCGGTATTCATGCTGCTTGCTGGCACCTCCGCTTTTATTATCAGCCAAAAGAAATCAAAAAAAGAATTGGCTTCCTTTCTTCTTACACGAGGCCTGTGGCTGATTTTCCTGGAACTAATTGTATTGAATTTTGGTTGGAATTTTAATATCAGCTTCCCCATGTTCCTTTTTATAACAATATGGGCGTTGGGTGTGAGTATGATTGTACTGGCAGGGTTGATCTGGTTACCTAATAAATGGATTTTCGCTTTTTGTGTCATTGTGGTAGGCGGGCATAATCTGTTAGACAATTTCCATATTACCGGAAATACCCTGCCTGCATTTGGCTGGGCGATACTGCACGAGCAGCACTTCTTTACCTGGCAGAACAAAATGCTGCTGGTAGGATATCCGCTCATTCCGTGGATTGGCGTAATGCCACTGGGATATTTATTGGGCGAATGGTACAAACCCGGTTATGATATTGCGAAGCGCAAAAAAAATCTGCTCCTTACGGGTGGCGCTGCAATTCTTTTATTTGTAGTACTCAGGATTACCAATATCTATGGCGATCCCATACCGTGGACATCGCAAAAAAATCCTTTCTTCACTTTTCTTTCATTTCTCAACGTAAATAAATACCCGGCTTCCTTATCGTACTTGCTAATAACCCTCGGACCGTCACTTGTATTTTTGGCGATCGCTGAAAAAATGAAAGGTGCATGGGTAAACTTTATATCTGTGTACGGACGGGTGCCGATGTTCTACTACCTCATTCACATATACCTGATTCACCTGATAGCCATGGCTGCTTCTGCAATTGTGCCCGGGCAAGACTGGACCATCTGGATTTTGCAAGAACCTATTTGGTTTACCAAAGGGCTGCAAGGGTACGGATTTTCATTGCCGGTTGCATACCTTTTCTGGATATTTGTTGTGGTAGGACTCTACCCTTTTTGCAAACGCTACGATGTTTATAAACAGAGCCACAAAGAAAAGTGGTGGCTAAGTTATTTATAGATTTTTTTAAATGCATATACACTTACAAAAAAATAAAAATGAAAAAGCTCAGCTTATTTTCTTTTGCAATTGCCTGGGGCATTTTACTCTCTGCGCAGCAGCCAACTTTTACACTCTCCTATAACCACAATGCACTTTCGGTAAAGGATGTAGACCGTGCAGCAGCATTTTATAAAAATGTGTTGCAACTTACTGAAATCACCAACCGCAGCAAATTGGATGGCATTCGCTGGTTTTCTTTGGGAGAAGGAAAAGAACTGCACCTGGTGTCTGTAATAAAAGAACCGGTTACCATAAACAAAGCAGTGCACTTTGCTTTAAACACCAATAATATGGAGGCATTGGTAAAAAATTTAACGGATAACAAAGTCGCCTATTCTGACTGGCCAGGTAAAGCCAATACCATAACCCTCAGAGCCGATGGTGTAAAACAAATCTATTTGCAGGATCCGGATGGTTATTGGATTGAGATAAATGATGTGAGTGCTGCATCGGTTGCAACAAAGGAAAGTAAATTAACAGGCACCTGGAAGTTGGTTGAATTTGCCAATCTTGA
>JANPJW010000057.1:0-9174 GCA_031425715.1 Chitinophagaceae bacterium
TGGGAAACTGCTCTAACAACCAAATGCAAAAGATCCTGGAAAAAACGTTAATGCCTGCCCTAAATGAACTCGTCAACACTCCAACTACAATTATAGAAATCACAATTTAACTTTAGTAACATGAGCGAATTTTCTTCTTACGATTTTAAAGACAAAACAGCACTTGTTCGGGTAGATTTCAATGTACCCTTAGACGATCAATTCAATATTACAGACGATAATCGAATGACCGCAACTATCCCAACTATCAAAAAGATATTGGCAGATGGCGGCAGTGCAATTTTAATGAGCCATTTTGGTCGCCCAAAAGATGGCCCGACAGATAAATATTCCTTGAAGCACCTCGTAAAACATTTACATGCTTTGCTGAATGATGCTGCTGAAAAGGATGCTGCCAACACCGGGGAAGTCAAAGTATTTTTTGCTGATGATTGCATAGGGGAGCAAGCTTACAGTAAGGCCGCTGCACTACTACCCGGCGAGGTGTTGTTACTGGAGAATCTTCGTTTTTACAAAGAGGAAGAAAAAGGCGATGCGGCATTTGCAGAAAAATTATCAGAGCTGGGTGATGTGTATGTAAATGATGCATTCGGAACAGCACACCGGGCACATGCTTCCACGGCAGTGATTGCTCAATATTTTGATGCAGATCAAAAAATGTTTGGTCTGCTCATGGAAGGCGAAGTGAAAAGCGCCGAGAAAGTATTGCACCAATCAGAAAAACCTTTTTGCGCCATTATTGGCGGGGCCAAAGTGTCTGATAAAATTTTGATCATAGAAAACTTACTGGAGCGGGCCACCGATATTATCATTGGCGGCGGCATGGCTTATACTTTCATAAAAGCCCGTGGCGGAAAAATTGGCAATTCGCTTTGCGAAGATGATCGCCTGGATACCGCACTGGATATTTTAGAAAAAGCAAAGCAAAAAAATGTAAGCATCCACTTGCCGGAGACTTCTATCATTGCTGATAAGTTTGCTGCAGATGCCAACACGAAAGATTACCCAAGTGATCAAATACCCGATGGATGGATGGGGCTTGATATTGGGGGGAAAGCCGTAGGAATTTTTAGCGAGATTATTGGTAAGTCTAAAACTATTTTATGGAATGGCCCCATGGGTGTTTTTGAGATGGAAAAATTTGAGAACGGTACAAAAATGATTGCGCTCGCAGTTGCAGAAAGTACAACACAGGGAGCCTTTAGCCTTGTAGGCGGCGGAGACAGTGTGGCAGCAGTGAATAAATTTAACCTTGCAGATAAAGTGAGCTATGTGAGCACTGGCGGTGGCGCCTTACTGGAATATTTTGAGGGGAAAGAACTGCCGGGTATTGCTGCGATTAAATAACCGTCTATTATTCTCCAGGTGGGTGGTCTCAAAAGCGGAGTTTTACAGTACGAAACAAGGGTAGCAGAAATGCAGAACGATTATAAAGAACATTGCTTCGTGGGCTTCTAATTTTCTTTGCGGTCTTTATCTTAAGTTAAACGCCTTTGAGATGGCTGTATTTCTACCACACCAACAATATTTTTACCTTGTTCACTCACTCATTTACCGGTAAACATATAATATTCAAAAACTGAGTATTTGTTTCATTATTCATTAATTTTAGCCAGTAAATTTTAAAAC
Organism: Chitinophagaceae bacterium; assembly: GCA_031425715.1. GTDB lineage: Bacteria > Bacteroidota > Bacteroidia > Chitinophagales > Chitinophagaceae > Ferruginibacter. The sequence goes on from JANPJW010000057.1 coordinate 1,630, forward strand.
AAAAAACATGAAAAGTATAACAACGATTGTTATTTTAGGTATTCTCGCAGTGCTCTTATTTGTGGGCTGCAATGGCTACAACGGCCTGGTAAAACAGGATGAAAGTGTAAAAAGAGCCTGGAACAATGTGCAGACAGAATATCAAAACCGGTCAGACCTGGTGGGTAACCTTGTAAATACTGTTAAAGGTGCAGCGAACTTTGAGCAAAGCACACTTACAGCTGTTGTAGAAGCTAGGGCCAAAGCAACGAGCGTAAATATCAATGCAGACAATCTTACTCCTGAAAAAATTGCAGAGTTCCAGGCGGCGCAAGGCCAACTATCTGGTTCTTTAAGCCGTTTACTTGCAACAGTGGAGGCGTATCCAACCTTAAGAGCTACTGAAAACTTCACAAGGCTGCAGGGCCAGTTGGAAAGTATAGAGAACAATATTAGAAACTCCCGCAAAGTATTCAACGACGAAATCAATCTTTACAACACCAAAGTGAGATCATTCCCTATGAATATACTGGGTGGTATTTTCGGCTTCAGAGCCAAAGAAGGTTTTAAGGCCGATGCGGGTGCTGAGAAAAAAGTAGATGTGAATTTTGATGACATGAAAAAATAATGCTAAGCAGCATTTATTTCAATGAATAAAAAAAGTTATTCCGGCTACATTATCGGAGGCATATTGGTTGTGGTGGGCATCTGGCTCATCACAACCTATAATGGTTTAGTTAAGAAAGACGAAAAAGTAAAACTGCAATGGAACGAAGTGCAGAACTCTTACCAGCGGAGGTTAGATCTTATTCCTAACCTTGTAAACGTTGTAAAGGGTGGAGCCGATTTTGAACAGACCACCTTGGTTAAAATATCTGAAGCCAGGAGTAAAGCCACTGCTGTAAACGTTTCGGCAAATGACGTAAATGCCTCTGCCTACAATGCACAAGCCGCAGCGCAAGACGAACTGGCGGCTGCAGCCAATCGCCTGATCATTGCCGTAGAAAAATATCCTGAGTTACAGGGAGCCAAGGCTTTTGCAGGTTTGCAAACACAACTAGAAAGAACCGAACTCCGCATAAAAGTGGCCCGGAAAGATTTTAATGCTGCCGTTGCAGAGTATAACAAAAGTGTGAGGGCGTTTCCTACAAAATTAGCTGCAGGGATGTTAGGTTTCCCAGCCAAAGACGGTTTTCAGTCAGATGCGGGTGCGGATAAATCTGTTGAAATAAAATTTTAACATGGGTATATTTCCTTTTAGTAAAAAGAAACAACTATTTACCGAAGATGAAAACAGGCGGATAGTTTCGGCTATACGTACCTGTGAGCAGAGAACAAGTGGCGAGATAAGGGTTTATATTGAAGCTAAAAATCCTTACGTAAGCGCTTTGGAAAGAGCGGTGGAGATTTTTGCCAAACTAAAAATGGAACAAACTGACCATCGCAATGGTGTGATACTTTATATAGCTTACAAACATCATGAAGTAGCACTGTTTGGCGATGCCGGCATTTACGAAAAAACAGGTGCTGCATTTTGGGATGCCGAAGTAAAAAAGATGATTGCCAATTTTAGCGAAAATCAATTGCCGGAAGGAATTATCCAATGCGTGCTGGATGTAGGAGAGGTGCTGCATGCCTCTTTTCCCTATGAGCCAACAGAAGATAAAAATGAATTGCCAGACGATATTGTATTTGGAAAATTATAATTGATAGCGACATTGAAAAAACAATTCATACACTTCGGTTTTAAAAAGGCGGTCCTGCTTTTGGTAACTGTATTTTCTTTTGCGTTGGTTTTTGCTCAAGGTTCTTTCAATCCTGATGATTTACTGAAGCCAAGAACCGGCAAGCAAGCGCTGGTAAACGATTTTGCGAACATTCTCACCCCTGACCAGAAACAGGCATTGGAAAATAAACTGGTAGCGCTTGATGACAGTACCTCTACACAAATCTCTGTGGTGATTGTGCCCACTATTGGTGGCAAGAGTATAAGCGATTTCAATGTGGAGCTGGGCAGGGCCTGGGGTGTGGGCGGTAAGCAAAACAACAATGGGGTTGTGTTGCTTATTGCCAAAGAAGACAGGAAACTTGACATAACGGTTGGTTATGGTTTGGAAGGAGCCCTGCCAGATGCAATCTCCAAATCTATTATTGACGATATCATTGTTCCTAATTTTAAGGGAGAAGATTATTATCGAGGAATCGATGAGGGCACAGACGCCATTATCGCAGCCGTAAGAGGCGAATACAATACGCCCCGCACCAAAGGGGGCAAAGGAATTTCTACCGGCAGAATCATCTTTATCATCGCTATTATTTTGTTCCTGCTGTTATCTTCTGGTGGTGGTGGCAACAAGGGTGGCACCTTTATGAGTCGCAGGGGTGCAAGGGGCTTACCCGGTCCTATCTTTTGGCCCACCGGCGGAGGTGGCGGTGGTGGCTTTGGAGGATTTGGTGGCGGCGGCGGTGGAGGCGGCTTCGGAGGCTTTGGTGGAGGAAGTTTTGGCGGAGGAGGTAGTAGCGGAAGCTGGTAATTAAAGATAAATATTGAATTATAAAAAAGCGGCTTCTTATCTGGAAGCCGCTCTTTTGTAGAATTCACACTCGTAGAATATACGCTGTGTTTGTTTAAAAGCATCTCTACATTAAATCGGCTTCGTAAGATGAAGCCGATTTAATACGATCGAAAAAGCTTTGCTGTTATTTAAACTTTGTCTTAATGTAGTTCTCCATTTCTGTTCCTTTAGCCTTGCCTATCATGTCGAACGTTGCTTTGAAAGCAGGATCTACATAAGACCAGAACTGCTCCGGAATAAGATTTCTAAAAGCAATGATATAATCAATACCGGTTTTGATTTTTTCGGTATCATTCAACTTAACCAAATAGCTTCCAAATTTTGCTGACATTTCTATTTTCTCCTGGTTGGCTGGGGCGCTTTTGTAGGCGCCGGCTATAAAGTCAAAGTCGGCTTCTGTTCCCTGGGAAATAAGGATATCGTTTACTGCATCACCCAAACCAGCTTTGGCGTCAACACTGTATTTTTTTGCAAGCATGTAGGCGTTGCTGGCATCCAGCGCTGCAAGCCCAGTTAACCCTGCGCCCGCTACACTGTAGGAGGAATCATTCACTGCCAACTGATAAATAGGAAGGTACTTGGCAGCGCCATTTTTTACCAGGTAACTGATGGCCGCAGCTTTGGTTTTGTTGTCACGATCGGTTTTAGCAATATTCTCAATGGTCTCCATTACAACCGCATCAGCTTTGTAAGGGGTAGCAGCAATTCTTTGCATGGTAAATTGTCTTATCCCTGCAAACTTATCAGTTAACCCTTTAGAAATTTCCGGCATTGTTTTCTTTGCAAAAAAGTCAAGGGCCTCTCTCCGGTCCATGTAATTTTTAGCATATTTCAACTGTGCTTTAAAATTGTCCTCAGATTTATTATCTGTTTTTTCGGCCAGTAAAATTTTATCCGCATCTACATTTATCAACTCAGGCTTTGTAGTTGTTTTAAAATAGAAAGTGTCTTTGGCATTCTTTACCCACACGTTGTATCGCTCTGCTTTGCCATTGGTATATACATCTATAGCAATAGGTAAAGTAAATACCTTATCTGTTTTTTGAGTTTGCTCAATAATCACTTCTGCTGTATTGGGTATCCCTGGTATATCATAGTTGTAACTGATCTTTAATTTCGGGTGGCCGTTTCCGTAGTACCACTGGTTCCAAAACCAATTCATGTCTTTACCGGTAACCTCTTCTACTGCCAGTCTTAGCTGTGCGGCTTCGCCGGTTTTGAACTTGTTTTGCGTGAGGTATAAATTCAGAGATTTAAAAAATGCATCATCGCCGATATAGTTTCTAAGCATGTGCAATATTCTGCCGCCTTTGTTGTAGCTCACTGCATCAAACATATCTTCCTTGTTGGAGTAATGATAGCGCACGAGGTTTTTACCTTCACTTCCACTCATGATATATCCTTCCATATCGGTACGGTTGTGAGCGTCAGCATAATCTTTACCGTACTTGTATTCGTCCCATAAGTATTCGCTGTAGTTGGCAAAACTTTCATTTACAGTAAGGTTACTCCAGCTCTCCGCAGTTACCAAATCTCCAAACCATTGGTGAAACAATTCATGAGCAATGGTTTCTTCCCATCCGTTTCCATCCGCTAATTGGCGGTTATTTTGGTAAGCGCTTTCCTGGTGTAGAGTTGCAGTGGTGTTTTCCATAGCTCCGCTCACATAATCTCTACCTACAATCTGCGAATACTTATCCCATGGATAATCTACACCTAGCTTATCCGAAAAGAATTTTATCATTGCCGGGGTGTTGCCAAAAATGCCTTTTGCGTAAGGCGCATAGGCTTTCTCTACATAATAGCTTACCTCTTTGCCTTTATAAGGGGCATCTTTAATAATCGCATAATCTCCCACGCCCATAAAGAACAGGTAAGGAGCATGTGGCTGATCCATTTTCCAATAGTCAGTGCGGGTGCCGTCGGTGTTTTTCTTCTGGCTTTTTAAAAGGCCATTGCTAAGGGTAACATATTTTGCCGGCACCGTCATGTAAATTTCCTGCGTGGTTTTTTGATTGGGTTTGTCGATGGTTACAAACCATACACTACTGGCTTCTGTTTCTCCCTGTGTCCATATTTGCGTAGGCTTATCTTTTTCTTCGCCCGTTGGGTTTATAAAGTACAGTCCCTTGGCATCTGTAATAGCAGCGCTGCCTTCGGTTTTTAAATCGTTGGGCTTTGCAGTATACTCAATGTACAAGGTATACTTGTCATTGCGGGTATAAGTCTTATCCAGCTTAATATTCAGCTGCATGTTGTCATAAGTATACTTCAAAACTTTTTTTGCAGCACCATTGATAATAGACACTTGTTTGATGTCCATACCTTTTGCATCCAGCAAAACGGAATCGGTGGGGTAAAAGTGTGGTTTCAAAGTGAGCCACTCTTTACCATTCAGTTGAGATTTTGGATAGTCAAAGTTTACATCCAGTTTGGTATGCACCAGGCTATTTATCATCGGATAACTTTCCCTAAAAACTTTTTTCCAGGTAGTGTCTTTCGGTGCATCATCGGGTTGTGCCCATAACAGTACTGGCAGGGATGCGATAGCCATCGTTAATAGAATTCTTTTCATATAGTATATTTCATTTTGCGTAAATGTAAATTGACATTTGTACTTGTTGTGTTAATATTTTATAAATGGCAAGTAAACATTTAATGTTTTAGCTTTGTTGTCAAAGCAATCTTTGATGAAATCCCTCCTACTATTTTCATTTGTATTATTTTTTGGTTCGGCTTCACACGCACAACAAGTTCATTTTATTTACCTGCAAACAGATAATAAACAGCCATTTTATGTTAGGATCAACGAAAAGCTTTACAGTTCATCGGCAGCAGGCTACCTTGTTATTCCAAAGCTGAATCAGGGCACGCACAGCCTGTCAGTGGGTTTTCCCAAAAATGAATGGCCCTCGCAAACTTTGAATGTACAGGTAGCGGATAAGGATCTTGGATTTCTGCTGAAAAACTTTGAAAACAATAAATGGGGGCTTTTCAATTTTCAAACAATGGAAGTAGTAACAGTGGCAAACGAAAAAAATTCCGGAGCTGTGGCTGCTTCGGCTAAAACAGACCAGTTTTCAAATATTTTGGCAGATGTGGTTAATACGCCTTCCATCAGGGAAGAAAAAAGGGAAGTTTTAAATTCTGCTCCTCCAGCCAATGTTGCCAAAACAGCTGAAGCACCAGCTGTGCCAGCCCCAGCTGAAGCCTCACCAGTTCCTACTGTACAGTTAAACACAAATGTTGTAACACAAACAGATATCCGCAAATTATCCAGTACTACGGATAAGGATGGAACTGTAACAGTTTATGCTGATAAACTAACAGACGGTACTGATACCATCAAAATATTTATAGAGGCCACAAACGCCGTGTTTTCTAACGCTGCCAAAGAGAAAGATGTAGTGGCAGCAGAAAACGTTCAAATTGAGAAGAAACCGGAGGCTGTTGAAGTGGTAACAGAAGCTTCGCCCAAGTTTATAGCCATTACGTTAGCCAATCCCAATGAACCTACAAAAGCGACTGGTACACAAAAGGACGGGGTTGTTTTAGCTCCCACTGCAACCGGCACCACCGCTGCGGCTTTAAAGCCTCTTACGATCAATTCCGATTGCAAAGAATTAGCCAGCGACGCCGACTTTTTAAAAATTAGAAAGAAAATGACTGCAGAAAATGACGACGACGCAATGGTGAAGGTTGCAGTAAAGCTTTTCAAGCAAAAATGTTACAGCACCGACCAGGTTAAAAACTTAAGCGTTTTGTTTTTAAAAGATGAAGGGAAGTACAAACTATTTGATGCAGCTTATCCTTATATACACGATACCCAAGCCTTCAGGCAATTGGAATCTCAACTTACCGATGCTTATATTATCACCCGCTTCAGGGCTATGATCCGAAATTAACAAAGCATATGCCTCGCTATTTTATTGAAGTTGCTTATAAGGGTACAAACTATGCCGGCTTCCAGGTGCAGGATAATGCTAACACTATCCAGGCTGAAGTAGAAAAAGCGCTGGCCGTTTATTTTAGAGAAAACATTGCTCTCACAGGGTCGTCCCGAACCGATGCCGGTGTGCATGCCAGGCAAAACTTCTTTCATTTCGACAGCCACAGGTTAGTTTCCTATCCCAGTCTATCAAAACCTGTGTATCATTTAAATGCCATTCTCCCCAGGGATATAGTAGTGAAATCTATTCGGTTGGTGAATGACAATGCACACAGCAGGTTTGATGCTGTTTCCCGCACCTATGAGTACAACATCCATCAAAACAAAGATCCATTCCTTCAGTCAATGGCCTTTTTCTACCCTTTTCATTTAAATATGGAATTGTTAGAACAATTTGCGAAAGAGCTCATGCAACACACCCAATTTGAGGCCTTTTCAAAACGCAGCACCCAGGTACATACGTTTAACTGTATTATTAGTAGCAGTGAGTGGCTTTTAGTTTCAGATGTTTTAGTTTACCGTGTTACGGCCAACCGTTTTTTACGAGGTATGGTAAAAGGGTTGGTAGGTACCATGCTGAAAGCTGCTTCAAAACACAGGTCTGTTGAAGAATTCCGGGCAATCATACTTTCTAAAGATCCTGCTTATGTAGATTTCTCTGTTCCTTCTCGTGGATTAACATTGTGTAAAGTCAGTTATTGAGCCCCATTTCCTCCTTTACTTGACTCGGAAGTATAGTCACAAAATATTACTCAAAAATATATTCATTCTACTCTTTTCGCTGTAGGTCAATGGTATTGCGGCTTCTGCGTTGGGCTTATCAGTTCCTTATGTGATTAGGTGGAAAATAAGTGAAATTAATTTTGATGAGAAACAATTGCATCCTATCTTCGCCGTCCGCAATTAAAAAACGGGCAAAAAGTTCTTAAAAAAGTGGCCAAATTGAAGATGAGGATAAGCTAAAAAAGTTTAGTTTATTTTCAAGAAAGATTTGGCTGATAAAATAGTTACGGTTACTTTTGCAACCCGCTTCAAAAACGG
>JANPJW010000058.1:0-2879 GCA_031425715.1 Chitinophagaceae bacterium
TAATTGAAGGCTTCGAAAAAGATTTTGGTATAAAAGGGGTGCAAGCCTGGGGCATGACGGAAACTTCTCCGCTGGGAACAGCGTGTAGAACACAGCCCATTCATGATCATCTATCTGAAAATGAAACAATAAACATCCGTGCCAAACAAGGGATTGCTTTTCCTGGTGTAGAAATAAGGATCGTAACCGAGGATGGCAGCTTGGCCCCTTCGGATGGTTACAGCATGGGAGAACTACAAATAAAAGGTGCATGGGTTATAAGTTCCTATTTTAAAACAATTAATGCCGAAGGCTTTACGGCAGATGGCTGGTTTAAAACTGGTGATGTGTGCACCATTGATGCTGATGGTTACATGGAAATTAAGGATCGTACAAAAGACCTCATAAAAAGTGGCGGAGAATGGATTTCGAGTGTGGCATTGGAATCTGCATTGATGGCTCATCCCAAAATTAAAGAAGCCGCTGTAATTGCCATACCAGACGAAAAATGGATTGAAAAACCGCTGGCTTCAATTGTATTGATGGATGAGGATGATCCCATTTCTGATGCCGAACTAGTGGCATTTTTATCTGCTGACTTTGCCAAATACCAGGTTCCCAAAGACTATGTGTATATAAAGGAAGTGCCCAAGACAAGCGTGGGCAAATTTGACAAAAAAGAGATCAGAAGACTTTTTGCAGAAGGAAAACTTATGTAAAAGCTGTTCAGTTGAGGAGCGTGGAAGGCACATCTTACAAAGCATCTCTTCGGCGACAGTCTTTTCATCATTGCAGCGTAAGGCTCACCAACTCTTCCTGGAACTGGTAAAATGTTTCCCTTAAAGAACTCTTGGCGTCGGTTCCATAGTTCACAAAAAAGATATGCACCACTCCTTTGTTGGGAAAATAAAAGAGATTGGCACTGTAGCCCAGGTCCCTACCCTTGTGTCCTATTCCGAAATCACTACCATGATCAAGAAATGATTTTTGCATACCGTAGCCATAAAAGTTCGGCTTATCTTCTTTACCATAGGTGAGCATGATGGCTAAAGATGCAGGACTCAAAAAGGTCTTTTGCACAAAGAGTGCATTCACGAATGTAAAAAGGTCAAAAGTATTGCTATACAATCCGCCATAGCCATTTCCGCTGCCGGTAACAAGGTTGGATACATTTACAAGAGAACCGTTGTTATATAGGTCAAAATATCCCTGGGCAACGGTGTTTGGTAATGGGTCATGTGGTTGGTAATAAGTGTTGCTCAATTGCAACGGTTGTAAAATGTATTGCCTTAGAAGCTCTGCATGCTTTTTACCGGTTTGCGCTTCCATAACCATGGTAACCAATATTGTATTTGTATTAGAGTAGGTGGCCGTATCAGATGGGGTAAAAAGCCCAGGCTTGTTATAAATAAATGCCAGCAGTTCTTCCTGCGTCCATTTTTTGTTCGGATTATTCAGCATCGCCAGGTAAAATGCATCTTCTTCAATAACATCTGGTATACCAGTTTCATGGTTCATGCATTGGCCCAGAGTAATATGTTTACCGTTTGGTAATTTATCGGTTATCCGGGAAGGGATCCATTTGGTAATTTTTGTGTTGAGCGCTGTATAACCCATGCCAGTACGAACAGAATCTTCCATCAATTTAAAAACAAGTGCCCCCATAAACAGCTTGGTGATGCTGGCTGCTTTGGAAATGGTACCCGGCACAAAATCAATGTTATTCGAAATGTCGGCTTTACCTGCAGCACCCATCCAGGTTCCCCGCTGATCGCTCACCAGCAACGAAATTCCCGGAAGGCCCTTTCTTTTATACTTATCCAGCAAAGCTGTGAACAATACGTTTTTAGGATGAAGTTTGCTGCTGTCGCTCCAGGGAATTTCTGGCCCAAGGCTGCGGGTTTGCACAATCTGCGCTTTCCTGCAGCCTGCTATCATCAGCAGGTAGAAAATGCTTAGGAAGAATATTTTTCTCATAAAAGCTGCGTTTTTATCTTTCTTTTAACGGCCGGGAAATACCAACCATCATACTATTGTAAGGAAGCAGCGGCACGTATGATTTTACAAAAGGTAGCTGAAGTCTTTGCTGCCAGGATAGTAAAATCTTTACCGGCCTTTTTGACGAGGGACGAAGCCGATAGCCGGCACCTATACCAAAGGCTGCGATGGCCTGGGCTCTTCCGAGGCCTTTGTTGTTTTTATAACTACCGTCTTCATCTAGTCTAAATTTGGCGGTGGCGGGTATAGATTGCATATAGCCTCCACCAAGTGATATATCGGAAGAAATCCTACTACTGAATTTATACCGGTATCCGATGTTTGAATACAATGAAATACCATGTTGCACATAGCGATGAAAGAAATAGGCCGCACGCCCATCCAAAAACCATTCATGAGATTTTCTGTCAGCCAAAATTTTTCCAAGGGTTAGTTCCAGTCCGGGATGATAAACTTCGGAGAAAAGTCCGCCCAGCTTTGTAAACGGATAAGCTGTTTGGGTATTGAAGGTTGCAATGGAAAAATATTTATGTTGCCCCACTGCAATTTTGAAAAGCATTAAAAAGATGATTGCTGTTAAAAATGCTTTCATAAACTTATTTTTAGGGTTAGCGATGGAATGTCGGTATTTACAAGTTTTCCGTTGAAGGAGCGGATGGAAACCTGATTTTGCAGTGACAAATTAGTTGCCTTCTTTTTATTCTTTGATGACATAACAAACAGGGTGATTCCGCCTGCGAGCAAAGCTGTGCCTATGGCAGAGCCAGTTGCATAAGATTTATTTTCCGGCCGGGGGATGGTACCCAAAGAAAAAGTATTGACTAACACTCCGCCAACTTCCTGGGTTGCATCAACAATGGCGACAAAGAGTAAAGTTGCTGTTCCAGATCCGGTAAGAATCC
>JANPJW010000059.1:0-2159 GCA_031425715.1 Chitinophagaceae bacterium
AAAATCAAAAAGGATAGTTTATGACTAATGACTAAACGACCAATGACGAATCAATAGCGTTTACTTAAGCTCAACCGCCGCCAGAGTTTGTCCCTTTTTTAGGTTTATTGACGGGGTTGGGCTAACCCCGACGGCGGCTATCAGCCCCGTCGGCGGTTAAACAGAAACTATGTGATGCTTAAGTAAACGACATTGAATGACGAATGACCAATGACGAATGACCCAATGACGAATGACGAATAACCTCATCGTAATCCACGATACACAATTAATGATTATGATCATCGCAAACAATGTAAGCAAGCAGTTTGGAAAGGTAAAAGCGTTGGACAATGTATCCGTTGCCTGCAACAGAGGGGAGTGCATTGCGCTCATTGGCCCCAACGGGAGCGGAAAAACAACACTCATCAAATCTATACTGGGCATGGTAGTGCCAGACAGTGGCTTCATCAGCTTCAAAGGAAAAAATATTTTGCACGACTGGGCTTACAGGGAAGATATTGGCTACATGCCGCAGACAGGGAGATACCCGGAAAATATGACTATTGGACAGGTGCTCAAAATGATGAAAGACATTCGGTCTTCCAAAAAAATACTGGATGAAGAATTGGTGGATCAATTTAATTTGGGCAGCCTGCTCCACAAAAGAATGCGTACCCTTTCTGGCGGAACCACACAAAAAGTAAGCGCAGCACTGGCTTTTCTTTTTGACCCTGCCGTGCTTATTTTAGATGAGCCGACCGCAGGCCTCGACCCCGTAGCGTCTGAAATGTTGAAAGATAAAATTGTGAAGGAAAAAGAAAACGGCAAACTTGTACTGGTAACCTCCCATGTGCTGAGCGACCTGGACGACCTGGTAACACAAGTAATTTACATGCAGGATGGCCAACTACTTTTTTTGAAAACGATAGAGGAACTCAGAGCAGCAACCGGCGAAGCCAAATTGGCAAAGGCCATTGCAAGCGTGATGCTAAAAAATTAACCAATGAAGAAGATCATTAAATATGTAACAGGCGACATCATGAGAAATAGGATTGTGCTGGCGTACACAGCCATTCTTTTTATAACAACCATGAGTGTGTTTAGCCTGGAAGACAATTCGAGCAAGGGCTTATTAAGTTTGCTAAACGTTGTGTTGTTGATAGTGCCGCTTGTTTGTATCATTTTTTCTACCATCTATGTGTACAACAGCAGCGAATTTATAGAGTTGCTGGTGAGCCAGCCTTTGCAGCGCAAAACTATTTGGCTTAGCTTGTATACCGGTCTGGTAGCTTCGCTTAGCCTCGCCTTTTTTTTCGGAGCGGGCATTCCGTTACTTATCTACCACCCCAATATTCTTGGAGCAATGATGTGCCTTGTTGGAATATTTCTCAGTATTATTTTTGTAGGTATTGCCATGTTGGCCGCAGTAAAAACCAGGGACAAAGCAAAGGGCATTGGCGTGGTTATTTTGTGTTGGCTTTATTTTTCATTGTTGTTTGATGGGCTGGTTTTGCTGCTGCTGTTTCAATTTGCAGATTATCCCATGGAAAAACCGATGATCGCCATCAGTGCCTTGAACCCTATTGACCTCGGCAGAATTTTGATCATGCTCAAAATGGATGTGGCTGCCATGCTGGGTTATACGGGTGCTGTATTCAAAGATTTTTTTGGAAGCTTCACGGGTATGGCTTTTGCCTGTGCCGTATTATTGTTGTGGATCGCTTTTCCCATTTATTGGTCTCTCAAAAAATTCAGGTCTAAAGACCTCTAAAATTTATTTAAAAACGCTTATTATGAAACGTCATCCATCCCTGATCCCTTTATCACGACAGCACCATGGAGCCCTACTCCTGGCACAAATGCTAAAAATGACTGCACCAGATTATAAGGGCATGCCTGCGGATGCAGCTGGTAAAACCAGCTATGCCCTGGAGTTTTATGTCACCCATTTGTTGCCACATTTTGCAGCGGAAGAAACTGTTTTTGAAAAAATTAAAAATGTAGATTCCGTGCTTGACAAGCATATAGGGGAAGTGATAGAGGAGCATCATTCGTTGCGCCTTTTGTTTGAAGGGCTGGCACAACATGCTGAAGATATAAGCTACCAGGATCTGATAGGGCAGGCGCTGGAAAAACACATCCGGCGGGAAGATCGGGAATTGTTTCCCATGATAGAG
>JANPJW010000060.1:0-1509 GCA_031425715.1 Chitinophagaceae bacterium
CATTCACCCCGACCTGGAGCAGGATGAAGAGCGCCGCCATAGCAAAGAGCAATTAATGAAAGAATTAACCGAGGCAAGAGATAAGGATGATGTGCATGCGATGTTGATCATTCGGCAAAAGGCAGATCAAATAAACAAGCACACAGCAGGGCCGCAGTCGCACTCGTTGCACTTGCTGAAAACCTACAACCAGGCCATGAAGAAGAAACTGGATCTCTTAAAAAGAAGCTTACAGCAAAAAGTGTTTCAGAGTTTTGGTTCCAAAGAATCTTTTTATGCCAATGGCAAAAGATCAGCACCTGTAGAAACGAGAATAAAAAACGACATCGTTCAAATAAAAGAACTCCAACAAAATCTACAGGCCAATACCAGGTACATTAACACCGGTGCAGATCTAAAAGAACTGCTGCAACAAGTGTAAAGTCAACGAGTACCTTCAAGGCTGCCCTCCATCAGTTGATGGCGGGGTGCAGACACCAGGTAGTACCAGGCCAACACGACAATGCCTCCTATAAATGGAATTACGGCCAGGTATTTATAAGTAATGGGTCCGTAGACCAGCAGTGTGTCGAAATGAAAAAATTCGCTGACCATCCAGTAGGAGTTGGCCATGATCCATAATACGATAGCAAGATTATGCGCCCATTCGCTCATCATATGCCGGGTGCGCCAGGCTATCACCATGGCAATAATAAGCGTGGGAAAGATCATGGCAATACCGAGCGGTCTCCAAAACATGCACCAGCTAAGATCTTTGAACAGCCAAAAAACGATGTGTAGGTTTTCCATCTTGCGGTAGCGTAAGGGAATGTTGTAGGTTGCTTCTTGATTCATTCTAATATACTGCTGCTTGTTATCAGCGCTCTAAAAATAATCAAATAGCCCCAGCAGCGCCCGTTACAGAGAAATTTATTTTACAGGTTGCACAACGTTTGCCCACAGCGGGCTCATCCAAATAAAAATCCCTTTCTTGTCGCTATGAACAGAAAGGGATTTTTATATACTAATCATTCACCATTTTTCACTCATCATTTATCACTTATAACTCATAATTATTTAAATCGCTCACTCCACATTCACTCTTATGCCCTCGCTGTGGCTGCTAAACTCCGGAGCATACATGCTTTGAATAGTTGTGATACCATTGCTAAAGTTACCCGTGTTGGTTACAAACAAACCGTATTCAAAAACGTAGGTGCCGCGAGGGAGCTGACTGAAAAAGAAACTGGTGCTGGCGTCTTTGGTACTTTGATAATAACCAAGGCCACCCTGGTACTGGTAACCACTCAGCACATTGATGGGTTCCATGGTAGCAGCACGCATATCTTTCATGTGCACATACTCCATGTTTCTATCCACCTTTAATTCTATACGCACTTTTACTTTGTCGCCGGGTTTTAAATCGTCGCCGTCTTTCAATTCTTTTAAAACCGGGCCACGGTCACCCTTCATTTCTACATATAGTTTTTTTACCAGGCTCAACGGAGTAGTAGCAGAGGTTATCTTGTC
>JANPJW010000061.1:0-5356 GCA_031425715.1 Chitinophagaceae bacterium
AGCATCCCAACGGCGCATCAACGAGTTTTTACAGGCAGTGCCGGGTATTAAAGATACAGTAGGCGCTACTACACATACCCTGCTTGGAAACATTGAGTTAGCAAAAGTCGATTTTGTGTATCCGCACACAGGTATTCAGGCCATTTGTAATTTTTCTTTGCAAATAAAGCAAGGCGAAAAAATTGCTATTGTGGGCAAAACGGGTTCCGGAAAAACAACACTTGCCCAACTGCTGTTGCGTATGTACGATACCAATGCCGGCATCATCAGTTTGGATTCCAAAAATATAAAGGACATTACCCTGCATGATCTCAGGGCCCAGGTAAGTTACGTGCCCCAGGATGTATTTTTGTTTAGCGATACCATCAAAAACAATATAAAGTTTGGTAAGGCGGGCGCCACAGATGAAGAAGTAATAGCAGCGGCTACAAAGGCCTGCATCTATGAAGAAATAAAAGAGTTTGCCCAGGGGCTGGAAACTGTAGTGGGAGAAAGGGGCGTTACTTTGAGCGGCGGACAGAAGCAGAGAATCTCTATTGCCCGGGCAATGATCAAAGATCCCAACATTGTAATATTTGATGATTGTTTGAGTGCGGTAGATGCCCGAACCGAGAAAAAGATACTTGCTAACCTGTACGAATACCTGCAGGATAAAACCGCCATCATTATAACACATCGAATTTTTTCACTATTCAACTTTGATAAGATCATTTTATTACAGGATGGCCGCATAGAAGAACAAGGTACACATGCCGAATTGATAGCATTGGATGGCCTCTACGCCGAGATGTACAATAAGCAAAAGGAAGTTGAAAACCCGGATGCAGAACCAGTGCTGGGACTGTCTTAAAATGATTCTCCATAAATTTTGCCATATCGAAAACAACTTTATCTTTGTTACGATCTACATGCATTCATTTTATCAATAAAAAAAACAACAGTGGCGTACGAAAACAACGACAAAAAAATGGAAAGCGTTTATAGCAAACGCATCAAAGCTGGCAAACGAAGGACTTACTTTTTTGATGTAAGAGAAACCCGTGGGAGTGATTTTTACCTGACCATCACAGAGAGTCGGAAACGTTTTGATTCTGATGGCTACGATAGACATAAAATCTTTTTGTACAAAGAGGATTTTAATAAGTTTATCAAAGGCTTGACAGAGGCAGTGGATTACGTAAAAACAGATTTGATGCCTGATTTTGATTTTGATGCGTTCAACCACGACAATCCCTACGAAGGAGACGAAAACGGACATACAGTAAGAGCAGAGGGTTTTGAGGCGACTGAATCTGCCTCAGCAGTTACTGAAACTGTTTCCGAAACGATTGCTGAGCCAGTTGTAGAAGCAGAGGATAAAGCCGCCCTGGTAGCGGATGCGCCGGCTGCTTCCGACAAGGATGCGGAGGAGCCAAAGTCGTACGATAACCACAGCACAGAAGAAGTTGATAAATGGTAATCATTTTCTCGATTGATACTAAAAATCCTCTCTAACCGAGAGGATTTTTAGTATCAATCGAGTATGAGCAAAAAGCCTTACTCTTCTTCCTTCATAAATGGATTGGGAACCACAGCTGGCAAAAGCCAAAGCTTAAGCGTGGGCATTACACTTATCACTGGCGCATCGTTTCGGTACGAAGCCACGCTTAAGGGAGCGTTGTTTCTTATCGGCTGCCCGCCTGAAGGCGTCGTGCAAATGCCCTTTGAGTAAGCCGGGTTGCTAAAGCAACTTTTGTAGCCCTGGCTGCTGCGGCCAGGCAGGCTGGTTTGAGAATAAGCAACTACTGCAATGCAAAAAAACAACAGCGTTATCAGGAAACTTTTCATGTCTTAGTTTTTTAAATGGTTTTATTTTAAATATACTTAACAGTCCCTCAGCGCATTCTTTTATAAGCGTTCATCAGCCCATTAGTAGACGAATCGTGTGAGTCAATCGCTGCATCGGTTTGTAATTCTGGCAAAATTTCGTTGGCCAGAACCTTCCCAAGTTCAACACCCCACTGGTCGAAACTATAAATATTCCAAATGACGCCCTGCACAAATATTTTATGTTCATACAAAGCTACCAGCTGGCCAAGCGTGTAGGGGGTGATTTTTTTTACGAGAAAAGAATTAGTAGGCCTGTTGCCCTCAAACACCCGGAATGGATTGTCATGGCTGGCACCTTTCATCATTGCTTCCGTTTGTGCAAAAAAGTTGCTGATCAATTTCTGGTGATGATCCCCGAGAGGATTGTGTGTTTGGGCGGGCACAATAAAGTCGCAGGGAATGAATGATGTGCCTTGGTGGATCAACTGGTAAAACGCATGCTGGCCGTTGGTTCCGGGCTCTCCCCAAATAACCGGTCCTGTTTCATAGCTTACGGGTTCCCCGTTCCTATCTATATATTTCCCATTGCTTTCCATATTTCCTTGCTGACAATAAGCCGCAAAGCGATGCATGTACTGGTCGTAGGGCAGGATGGCTTCCGTGGAGGCTCCGAAAAAATTACGGTACCAGATTCCAAGCAGTGCCATGATCACTGGAATATTTTTATCAAAATCGCTATACCTGAAATGTTCATCGGCTGTATGAGCACCTTTCAATAAAAGTTCAAAATTATCGTAGCCAATGGTGGCGGCGATGGAAAGCCCGATGGCACTCCAAAGACTGTACCGGCCGCCCACCCAATCCCAAAACACAAACATATTAGCCGCATCTATACCAAATTTTTCCACAGCATTTTTATTAGTGCTCAGCGCTATGAAATGCTGCGCAATAGCAGCCTCCGACCCACCGTTGTTTAAGAACCATTCCCTCGCCGTGTTGGCATTGGTCATGGTTTCCTGGGTGGTAAAGGTTTTACTGGCTATCACAAAAATGGTCTCGTCTGGTGTTACTTTTTTTAATGTTTCTGCAATATGGGTACCGTCAACATTGCTTACAAAAAATGGCTGCATGCCTTTTACCCAGTATGGTTTTAGCGCCTCTGTTATCATTACGGGCCCAAGATCGCTACCGCCAATACCAATATTCACAAGGTATTTAATCGGCCTGCCGCTGTACCCTTTCCATTCGCCACCGTGCAACCGGGTACAAAAATTTTTCATCTGCTGCTGCACAGCACGCACTTCGGGCATCACATCCTGCCCGTTTTGCCACACCTGGTTATTTGAAAAATTGCGGAGGGCAGTGTGCAGCACGGCCCGGTCTTCGGTAGCGTTTATTTTTTCGCCGGTAAACATGGCTTCGATCGCTTCCTTTAGTTTACAATCTTCTGCCAGTTCCAGCAAAACTTCTATCGTATTCTGGGTAATTACATTTTTTGAGTAGTCAAATAAAATATCTCCTAATTGCAGAGAAAACGTTTCAAATCTTTCCGGATCATTGTAGAACAGGTCTTTCATTTTTACCTGTTCAAACAATTGGTAGTGAGCTTCAAGAGCTTTCCAGGAGGGAGTTTGAGTTGGGTTGATATTGGGGAACATAAACAAAATTGAAATTGATAAATAGGTAAAAGGATGGCGCTGCCGCCAAATTACATGGCTTCTATGGTTCGCACCAGTTTCTTCATCATATCGGCATCCACATCAAGGTGTGTAACCATTCTTACCTGTGTGGGCGAAATGGCCATGCACAGTATGTCTTCCTTTTTTAAGCGTGCGCAAAAATCTGCTACCGTGTAGGTATGACCAATTATTTCAAAAATAACAATGTTGGTTTCCACTGGTAATATGTGCCCAACAAAGTTTTTTCTTATGAGGATATCGGCAATTTGTTTGGCATGATGATGATCTGTTTCGAGGCGATGGATATGATGCTCCAAAGCGTACATGCCGGCAGCAGCCATATAGCCCGCCTGCCTCATTCCGCCTCCAAAAACCTTACGAACTCTCCGGGCCTTTTTAATGTATGCATGGCTTCCAAGTAGAAGACTGCCCACGGGGGCTCCCAAACCTTTGCTAAGGCAAATGGAAATACTGTCAAAGATTTCACCATATTGCTGGGGGCTTTCATCTTTTGCAACCAACGCATTGAAGAGCCGGGCACCATCCAGGTGTAGCTTTAGATCATTTTGCAGGCAAACTTCCTTTATTTTTAAGATTTCCTCAAAGTCATAGCAACTGCCGCCGCCCCGGTTAACCGTATTTTCAAGGCTTACCAGGCTGGTTTTGGCTTTGTGAATATCATCGGGGTTAATGGCTTCTTTCACCTGGTCGGCAGTAACCTTACCCTGTATCCCATCCAAAGTTTTTACCTGGCAGCCGCTGTTAAAGGCAATTCCGCCTCCCTCGTAAATATAAACATGGCTTATTTTGTCACAAATCACCTCGTCGCCGGGGTTAGTATGGCATTTTATACCTATTTGGTTTGTCATTGTTCCGCTTGGGCAAAAAAGTGCTGCTTCCATGTTGAAAAGGGCAGCAGTTTCTGCTTCAAGGGTGTTAACTGATGGGTCTTCTCCAAAAACATCATCTCCCACCGGGGCATTCATCATAGCCGCAAGCATGGGTGGGGTGGGCTTGGTAAAAGTATCTGACCTTAAATCTATAATCATCCGGCAAAAATAATGAATGATCTCAAAATGGGATGATTTTCAGCAATTTGGCGCTGATAGTTATATTCTTTTATATACGAAACCTGTATATAAACATTTATCGGCTATTTTATGCACTTGTTGTTCATTTTTTCTGCAATCATTATGTTTTTCCATTAAATGGTAGTACTTTTGCACACTATTTTTTTCGGATTCTTAGCATAAAACAACTCCTTGCAACGTTATCCCAACTAAATGTGTCTATCAGGTGTTCATATCTTGTAACTAATATCATAACATGAGGCAACTTAAAATCGCAACGCAGATTACCAACCGTGACTCACAGGCGGTGGAGAAATATCTGCAGGAAATTTCTAAAATCTCGATGATTACCCCGGAGGAAGAGACCATTCTTGCTCAAAAAATTAAAATGGGTGATCAGAGGGCACTGGATAAACTGGTACAGGCCAATCTACGTTTCGTTGTTTCTGTGGCCAAGCAGTACCAGCATCAGGGTCTTTCCTTAAGCGATTTGATCAATGAAGGTAACCTCGGCCTCATAAAGGCAGCCCAGCGTTTCGATGAAACCAAAGGTTTTAAATTCATTTCTTACGCAGTTTGGTGGATCCGCCAGTCCATTTTGCAGGCTTTGGCGGAGCAGGGCAGGTTGGTGCGTTTGCCACAGAACAAAATTGGAACCTACAATAAAGCAAACAAAGCCTATATGGCTTTTGAGCAAGAGCATGAAAGAGAACCAAGCACCGAAGAATTAGCGGAGATATTGGAGATGAGCGAAACGGAAATCAATAATATTTTTCAAAGCAATACCCGTCATACTTC
>JANPJW010000062.1:0-9000 GCA_031425715.1 Chitinophagaceae bacterium
ATTCAATACAAGTTAGAAGGTGAGTTGCCGGCTATAAAGGCAGATGCCGATAAAACAACTTGGGTTTTGAACAACTTTTTAACCAATGCTATAAAATATTCTTACCCCCAAAGTATTATCCTGGTGCAAGCGCACCGGCGCAATGAGGCCGTAGTATTTTCTGTAAAAGATGATGGACCGGGCATAGCCGGGGAGTATTTACCAAGATTGTTTGAGCGATACTTTCAGGTGCCCGGTTCCAAAGAAAAAGGTACCGGTCTTGGCCTTGCCATCTCAAAAGAATTTGTGGAAGCACAGCAGGGTAAAATTTGGGTAGAAAGTGAAATAGGCAAGGGAGCGAAATTCTGTTTCGAGTTGCCTGTTTAAATCATTCTGGAGCTCAATGTAAACTTGTTCAACCTCTTTTCGATTGAGTCTATTTCTTACTTGCTTTTTCTAAACCCCGGAAGCAGCATGGGTACCCTCCTCTTGTAAATCCGGTATTCGTCCCCATATTCCAGTAGCAGCTTTTTTTCTTCCAGCAGGGTGCCACCTACTGTGTAGGCAATCAAAATAAACACCGCCAACGCATTGCTGTAGAGCGGCCAGAACAACACTAGCCCGATCAGAAAAATAAAAGTACCCGAATACAAAGGGTGTCTCACCCACTGATGCATACCGCCAATTTGAAGCTTAGATTGGCTACTTTCTTTGAACAGCCCGCTCAACTGCTTGAAATATTTTGCAATACATGCCAGCATAATAGCCAGTCCACTTATCATAATTGCAGCAGCCACGATGTTACTAAGCACATTACTCCGGTAAATTTCCGGGCTATTGGTGTTTTTATGAATGTATAAAAACCAGCAAAGTGTGCCCAGGGCAAAAAGATTATAAAGAATTCTATAGCTGGCATTAGAAATGTTCATCCCAGCCATTACCCGGCTTTTTACGGTACCATTTGCCAAAAAGCTGTGAAAAAAACAATATATAAGCCAGAGGAGTCCTAAAATCAGGTGAGTTTTAAACATTTTTCAAAGTTAATAATTGACGTTAGAACAAAAGCCCTACATTTGCACTTTATTAATACAATACAATTAAACAAAATGGACACTAAAAATCAAGGTACAGTTAAGTTTTTTAACTCAGAAAAAGGTTTCGGATTTATCAAACATTCAGATTCCGACAAAGAAACTTTCGTACACGTAAGCGGACTTATCAATGACATCAAAGAAGGTGATCAAGTTGAATTTGAACTGCAAAACGGAAAAAAAGGAATGAACGCTGTTAACGTAACAGTTATAGGATAAACTATAATCATTTAAACTTTCTGAAGGGTTACTGTTTTACAGTAACCCTTTTTCATGCCCCGTCTTTTGTGTAAAAACTAACAAACACTTTGCAGGAGGGATCCTTAAACCTTATAATTTTACAAAAAACATACTAAATGAAGCAAATCTTACTTTCCCTTTTCACTTTTTGCACGCTTGTTAGCCAGGCACAAACCGTAAACCTTAGCAAGGGGCAACTGATCACCATCACCATAACCAGTACCCAGGATATGGAAATGACTGGTATGCAAATTAAAAACAACAGCACAAGCACCAGCTTACTGCAGGTGAACGATGCCGGCAAAGACAACTTCACCGCATCTTATAAACTCAACAAGCTGAATCTAAACATGGAAATGATGGGACAGCAACAAAGTTTTGATTCTGAAAAACCTGAAGACAAGGATAGTGAGATGGGTAAATCACTTGGCGGAAAAATTGGTAAGGACGTAGCGATACTTATCAACAAAAATACCGGCGAAGTGATTGTGAAAGATCCGGAGGCGGACACTTCTTCCGCAGGGGGTCAGGAAAATCCGTTGGAAGGAATTATGGAATCTTTTGGAGCCGCAGGCGATGATGCGACCGCAGGCACCGCTTTTTTTGTGTTACCAAAAGGCAAAAAAAATGGCGATAGCTGGACAGACTCCAGCTCTACCAACAAAATGAAAGAAGTAAAAACTTATACTTTAAAATCTATGGAGGCTGGCATTGCCACGATACAATTATTTTCTACCATGCAAGGCAGCAGCAGCATAGAAACGCAGGGCATGCAAATGGACATGTCTTTGTCTGCAAAAACAGAAGGAGAAATACTGGTAGATGCAAAAACTTCTTTGGTAAAAAAACGCAGCAGCGTGATGGACCTTACCGGCACGTTGGATATGATGGGCCAGTCTGTACCAATCACATCAAAAGCTATTGTGAACATCACTTACAATTAATCACCTCAACACCTTAAAAACTGCCCCGCTTAGAGGGGCTTTTTTTATGCCCGTCGGCGATGAAGCAACCAATAAAACCCTCCTGCTGCCAACACACAGGCGGCTGCAGCTATAATCCATAGGTAATAAAAGCCTACCTGGTGAGCCAGCGCCGAACCACTGCTACTGCCTATCACTTGTGCGGTGCTCCAAGCCATGGTATACATCCCTGCATATCGGCCACGGTTGTTTGTATTGCTTCTGTTAATGTAGTAACTGTTCATAAACGGCAGGGAAACCATTTCGGCGACCGTTAGCATGAGTATAGCGAGCAGGGCAACCAAAAACCCACTGGCCAGCGGAAGGTTTAAGAGCAGAAATGAAGCTCCCATAAGTAGGGTGCCTATAGCAGTAAGGTACAAGTACGGCTTCTTACCTTCCAATTTAAAGACTACCACCATTTCAAACAAGGCAATTAAAATACCATTCACTGCCATCACTACTCCAATCCAAAATTCATCGAGGTGCAGGTTTTCTTTAAAAAAAACCGGCACTGTGGTAAACAATTGAAAAAAACTGGAAGCAAACAAAATTAAAAAGCCCAGGAAAAATAAAAAATCCCGATCCGTTAAGGGCGAAGCTTTACTGGTTTCAGATGCACGTGAATCAGCCAAAGCACTTGATGGCTCTTTGTGCACATTTACCCTCGGCAAAACGATTAACAAAATAAATGCGGCAGCAATATTTGTAAACCCATCTACCCAAAATAAAAGATGGTAGTTGATAGATGCAAGCAAACCTCCAAGGGCTATGCCTATCCCCCAGCCCAGGTTGATGGCAAGCCTTACCAGCGAAAAAGATTGTGTTCTGTTGGCAGGCGTGCTGTAATATCCAATGGCAGATGCATTGGCAGGGCGAAACATTTCATTCACCATGCTCAGCACAAAAGTGCAAATGCAAATAGAAACATAAGAATCCATTTGCCCCAATACAATAAAAAGCAAGCCTCCAAAAAACAACGCACCAAACTGAATTTTATAAAAGCCGAATGCATCGCTGAGTTTGCCGCCAATGAAGGCTCCCACAAAAGAGCCCACACCGTAAATAGCTACTACCCATCCACCTTCTTCAATGGTATAGCCACGGCTCTTGCTGTAAAGGGTGAGAAAGGCCAATACCATGGTACCGCTGCGATTGATAAGCATAACCATACTCAGCAACCAGATATTCCGGGTTAAGCCTGTGTAAGCCTTCTTATACAATTGTGCGGTAGCCTGCAACATAGACTGGTAAAAAAAATCCTTTCCGTTGGTAGTGCGAAAAGGATTTATAAGAGATTAATAAAAAAATTTATTTGTAGAGAATTTCATAATATTCCTTTGCCATGCGATTGCTATCAAACTGCCAGCGCACATCTCTCATACCATTCTTTACAATCTGGCGCCAGTTATCCGGGTTGTCGTAATACATCGGCAGCACCTGGTTTTCTAAAATATCATAAAATTTATCAAGGTCATATTGATCTTGTTCGTGTACGGACATTGATGAATAATCAACCGGCGGCACAAGGAAACCATTGTTGCCATGGTTGATGAACTCGCAGATCCAACCATCGTTGGTACTAAAGTTTATAGAGCCATTCATAGCCGCTGTCATACCACTGGTACCGCTTGCTTCCCTTGGTACTCTTGGCGTGTTCAACCATACATCAGAAGCCTGCTTCAAGCGTTTGCTCAGCGTAAGTTCGTAACCCGTACACACTGCTATGTTATCGTATTGCTTGCTTAGGTTCACCAGCATATCAAAATCGCTGATAGCGGGATAATCAACGGGGTAAGGTTTGCCGGCCCAAATAATCTGAACCGGGTATTTGGTATTTGACATCAACGCCTTGAAACGATTTTCATCTCTCGTAAGCAAGTCTGCACGTTTGTACCCAGCGAATCTCCGGGCCCATACAATGGTGAAAACATCAGGGTTCATCAATTTGCCGGTTTGATCCGCCACCACATCAAAGGCACGTTTCTTTAGGTATCTTTTGCGGTCTATAAAAGCATCCTCCTGGTGATCGTCAATAAATTTGTACAATTGCTTATCGGCCCAGTAATGCCAGTTTTGTGCATTGGTGATGGCTTTAATTTCACAGATTCCATCGTACTTACCCCACATTTTTCTGCTCACTTCACCATGCAGCTGGCTCACACCGTTTGCCAGCCTTGCAAAACGTAGAGCAGTAAGAGAATGATCAAACTGATCGCCGGTTATCCCAGCCATTTTGCGTACCTCATCCATGGAGAGACCGCAGAAATAACTCATCTTTTCGCAGAGGTAAAGGTCATGCTTCTCGTTACCAGCCTCCTCAGGTGTATGAGTTGTAAAGACCAATTTATCTGTAACGGCCTGTTTGCTACCCCATTTTTTATACAAATAAAATGCAGCACTTATGCCGTGGGCTTCGTTTAGATGATAACGATCCGGGTTGAAGTTTAATTCATCCATCAACTTGGCACCACCTACGCCCAATAATATAAACTGGGCTACTTTGGTAGCCACGTTGGCATCGTACAGTTTATGGGAAATGGTTTGAGATACGTAATCATTCTCCGGCAAGTCTGTGCTCAACAAAAACAACGGCGCCGTTTTAAACGTTTCCGGGTTTAAGTACATAGCCTTTACCCATACCGGGTGTTGGTGAATTTCAATTTGGAATTTAATACCGGTATCCTCCAGGTAATTGTAAATTTTTTCGTTCCATTGTACCTGCAGCGTCTGGTCTGGGTTGCGGGACTGATCGTAATAACCATACTTCCACAAAATACCCACGCCCACAAGGTTCTGCCTCAACTCATACGCACTTCTCAAATGTGATCCACTTAGGTAACCTAACCCTCCGCTATAAATCTTTAGGGGCTGATGCACCGCAAACTCCATCGAAAAATATGAAACCTTTTTACCATACAAAGGATCTACCTCATAAGGGACCTGAAACTGTCTAAAATCCATTTTGAAAAATTTGATTAGGCTGCAATATAAATTAAATATTTATTGCGTGTCAATTTCACACATTAAACTCAGCCGCACATTTACAATAGATTTTTTACTGGCAATATGAAATTAAATTTTTAGGTTTGTCTAAATTTATTTTTCAGAACTATGAAATTTTCTGTTAGCGAAGAAAACTACATTAAAAGTATCTACCACCTGCAGGTGCAACACCAGCGGGTGAATGCTACCATGCTGGCAGCCATGGTAAATACCAAAGCAGCATCTGTAACAGATATGCTTAAAAAGCTACAGAAAAAAACGCTGGTAGATTATGAGCCCTACAAGAGTTTCGTATTAACCGAAGCAGGGAACAAGCTTGCGTTGACGATTGTGCGCAAACACAGGCTTTGGGAATATTTCCTCGTAAACAAGCTAGGGTTTGCATGGGATGAAGTGCATGAAATTGCGGAAGAACTGGAACACATCGGCAGCATCGAACTTGTAAAACGGCTGGATGAATTCCTGGAGTTTCCATCATTCGATCCTCACGGAGACCCCATCCCCAACAGCCGTGGCAAAATGAGTATTTTAAAAAGGAGTAACCTTACGGAGATACCATTAAAAACAACCGCTATCGTTAATTATATCCAGGACCAAAGCGCAACCATGCTCGACCTTTTGAGACATTACCACATTGGCATTGGCACCAAAATAAAAGTGAGCAAACGCTTTGAATTTGATGGCAGCGTAGAAATTAAAATTGACAAATTACCAGATGCTGTCCTGAGCTGCCAGGTAGCCAAAAATATTTATTGTACCATATGAATAAGCAACCTATCAATACAGAATCTTTAAGCGAAGTGCACCAGACCGTGAACACATCCTTAAAACCAAAAGGGTGGCGGCGCCTCTTTTCTTTCTTAGGCCCCGCCTACCTTGTGAGCGTAGGCTACATGGATCCTGGAAACTGGGCTACAGATCTTGCGGGCGGAAGCAAGTTT
Organism: Chitinophagaceae bacterium; assembly: GCA_031425715.1. Taxonomy (GTDB): domain Bacteria; phylum Bacteroidota; class Bacteroidia; order Chitinophagales; family Chitinophagaceae; genus Ferruginibacter. The sequence goes on from JANPJW010000062.1 coordinate 6,220, forward strand.
GGCTACACGCTCATTTGGGTATTGCTCATGAGCAACCTGATGGCCTTGTTGCTGCAAGGTTTGAGCGCCCGCCTTGGTATTGTGAGAGGCAGAGACCTTGCACAAGCTAACCGGGAAACCTATCCCCGGGTTGTAAATTTTGTGCTATACATTCTTGCAGAAGTAGCCATTGCTGCCACAGACCTGGCGGAGGTTTTAGGCATGGCCATCGGTATACAATTGCTTACGGGCCTGCCACTAATATGGGGCGTGAGCATTACCATTTTAGATACTTTCTTGTTGCTCTATCTTCAAAAACTGGGGATACGCAAAATGGAAGCTTTCATCATTTCGCTGGTGGCCGTTATAGCAATTTCCTTTTTGGTAGAAATCATTTTAGCCAAACCAATATTGAGTGAAGTTGCCCGGGGATTTATCCCAACTGTGCTGACCGACGAAGCCTTGTACATTGCCATAGGCATCATTGGTGCTACGGTAATGCCTCATAATTTATACCTGCATTCTGCCCTGGTACAAACAAGGAAAATAGAAAGAACAGATGCCGGCATTAGGCAGGCTATCAAATACAATCGCATTGATACTACCGTTGCTTTGAACATTGCGTTCCTTGTAAATGCGGCGATTCTGATTCTTGCTGCTTCGGTGTTTTTTAAAACGGGCAACTCGCATGTTGCAGAAATTAAAGAAGCGCACCGGTTGTTACCCAGCTTTCTTGGCAACACGGCACCTATCCTATTTGCCCTTGCTTTGATAGCTGCCGGACAAAGCAGCACAGTCACCGGCACACTTGCCGGGCAAATTGTAATGGAAGGTTATTTAAGTCTTCGCCTGAACCCTATTGTACGCAGGCTGCTCACCAGGCTGGTAGCCATTGTACCGGCCGTAATTGTAATTGGCATTTATGGGGAGAGCCGGGTGGATGCGCTGTTAATAGGAAGCCAGGTGGTACTTAGCTTGCAGCTTGGCTATGCGGTAATCCCCCTCATACAATTTGTGAGTGACAAAAAAACCATGGGCAACTTCGTAATCAAACCCATCACCAAAATAGCTGCCTGGTTGATTGCCACCGTATTAATTTTCCTGAATTTAAAAATGTTGTTCAACGAGATTATTCCAATTTTTGAGGCAGACGCACTTTGGCCAAAAGTACTGATAGCGATGGCCGTAACAGGCTTTGGTGCTTTGCTGATCTTCATTATAATTCATCCCTTTATTAAAAAATCGCCTGTACCTAAATCTATTCTGATGCATGCAGATGGGGTGAGCATCGGTGATATTCAAAAACCTGCTTTCAACAAAATTGCCATTGCGCTGGACTTTAGTGCAGACGATGCTAAAATAATTTCCCATGCCCTTGGGCAGGGCAGTGCAGCCTCTTCCTATATTTTATTACACATTGTAGAAAGTGCCGGAGCAAAACTATTAGGTGCTCAAACAGATGATTACGAAACCCGCAGCGACCTGGAAAAACTAGAGAGCTATGGAGCGCAATTAAGAGCCAAGGGCTACGATGTAACTACCGAAATTGGCTTTAGAAATCGTATCAAAGAGATCGTACGAATTGTAAATGCTCACCACGCCGAACTTCTGGTAATTGGTGCACATGGACACACAGGCTTAAAAGATTTTATTTATGGCGCTACAGTGAATGCAGTGCGGCACGAGTTGAAGATTCCCGTGTTGATTATTAATCTGTAAGGCTATTGAGTTTTTTTGAAAGAAAGTCGTCCCACTTGTACTGTATTTCTTTTACCTGGCCATTCTTTGTTTGTCCATCGTAATCGTTTTGCATCTTATTCATGATGTCGCAGCATTCGTTGTAAATGCGTGGAAGCAAAACACTGTAATTACTGTTGGTAATGCTGGCAGCCTTTAATTTTTCTACGAAAATAGTAGCAGCCAGGTAACTTATGTTGAAATGATTTTGCTCATGCGTTAAAATATAGTCGCTTGTTTTACCATCTTTCACCCAGGAGTTGTTTTTATTAAAGTAGCAATACACTCCAATATTCAGCTGCCCTTTAGAACCCACATTCTTGATATCTGCTTTGTAGCCAAAGCCAGAAGCTGTGATGGCAGCCGCCCGGGATGCAGCTACCGGCGTACCTTTAAAATCTTTCCATACCAGCGGAACATCATTCTTAAAATAGATAACGTCGGCAGAAGGCATATTTGTTTTTTCTGTCCAGTACACATTAGTTGCAAACTGACCCTGCGCCACACCCACCCACACAAGGGCTACCAAAAGAAAGAAATACTTCATGAATAAAACTGCTGTTGAGTGAACAAAGCAACGATGATTTTAGATAGACTGCTATTAATGGTCACCTAATTGCAAATATATTAACAGGCCGGGGCGGATTTACTCCTAATAACCGTAGCAGTCTTAAATTTTTACTATCGTTAGCATGACCGCTGATTTGTTTCACCACATGTTCTTTCATGCCCATCATAAGCATGGTAGTAATGGCCGTCCTTCGCATGGTATGCGAAGAAACAAGATCACAGAAGCGATACTTATGTTTGCCGGTAGCGAAGGCGATCTCTGAGGGTACACCTCTTTTTGTTCTTTGCTTACCGGTTTCCTGTTGCCAGCCTGCAGCTTCTGCTATCGCTTTAATTTGGTTGTTAAACCTGGTTCGAGGAATGGGGGGGAAAATGGTTTTTCTATTCCGGGCCTGTCGGCGAAACTGCTCTACTATTTCTACTGCATAGGCAGGCAACTTTATTCGAACCACAGCACCCGTTTTAATCGTTTTCACAGGGAGGTAGGTAGCAAGG
>JANPJW010000063.1:0-7535 GCA_031425715.1 Chitinophagaceae bacterium
GCTTTTAATTGCTCGGTTAGCTGCGGGCTTAGCTGTGTGTTGATGTACGTGGCTTTATTTTCCAGGTAGTTTACCCTAAAGGTTTTTACCTCTACGGGGATGGGCGCTGTGTCTTTAAAGCCATACTTGCAGGTAGAAAATGTAAAAACTGTTACAAGGAATACCAATCCAACAACAAGTGTAATTTTATTTTGTGCTGACTTCATTTTTGATTATTCAAATTTTAAATGAGATAGTGGATACTGGATGTTGGATACTGGATCCGATAGTTATCGGATGGATACTGGATAAGAAATCCTAAATCCTACATCACATATCATCCATCCTACTTCCAAGATCTTGCTTCACAACTAAATTAAACCCCACCAATCCTTCACCTTTCACTTTTCACCTTTCACCAAAATTCCCCAAGTTGAAAGCAATCATAAATCATAAATCCTACATCACAAATCACAAATCCTACATCCTACAGGTCCTCGATATCATATTCTTTCAACTTACGGTACAGCGTTCTTTCGCTTATGCCGAGGTCAAGCGAGGCATCCCTTCTTCTGCCACGATGTTTCTTCAGCGCTTTAATGATGAGTTCTTTTTCTTTATCTACAATGCTGAGCGATTCTTCTACTTCTTCGTGTTGGTGAATGGCGCTGTCATTATTGTTTTTGTTGTGTAAGATGACCGGGGAATTTCCTGCATAAGGAGCGGGTGTATTAGCGGTTACATGGAGTTCTTTGATGTTTCCATTGTCGCCTGCAAACACCGGCGCACGATTGCCTGCGCTGGGATTTTGTAACAAATCGAAAAACATCTTCTTCAATTCATTCACGTCTTTCTTCATATCGAAAAAAAGCTTGTAAAGAATTTCCCTTTCATTGGCAAATTCTGTTTGGCTTACCACACCTGCTCCATGCGACAGTACCGGCAGCCTGCTAAACTGGTTGTCGGGCAAAAATGTTCTCAGCTGGTCTGCAGAAATATTCTTTTCCTTGCTGAGCACAGAAATTTGTTCCGCAATATTTTTCAATTCCCTGATATTGCCGGGCCAGCCATAATTGATGAGCACATTTCTTGCTTCATCGCTTAGCTGTACCGACGTTGTTTTATAACGGTCAGCAAAATCTGTGGCAAATTTTCTGAACAAAAGAATGATATCTTCTTTGCGGTCTCTCAAAGCCGGTACCCTGATCGGAACTGTATTTAGTCGATAATATAGATCTTCTCTGAAACGCCCTTTCTGTGTAAACTCCAACAGTTCTTTGTTCGTAGCAGCTATCACCCGCACATCCGTTTTCTGCACTTTGCTGCTACCCACCCGAATGTATTCGCCGGCTTCCAATACCCTTAGCAGGCGGGCCTGGGTACCAAGTGGCATCTCGCCAATTTCATCCAGGAAAATAGTACCACCATTCACGGTTTCAAAATAACCTTTGCGCCCATCCACGGCACCGGTGAATGATCCTTTTTCGTGGCCGAATAACTCAGAGTCAATCGTACCCTCCGGTATAGCGCCGCAGTTAACGGCAATAAAAGGATTGTGTTTGCGTGCCGAGAGGGCATGAATTATCTGGGAAAAGGCTTCTTTACCAACGCCGCTTTCACCGTTGATCAATACGCTCAAGTCGGTGTTGGCTACCTGCACGGCTACGTTCAGGGCATGGTTAAGTGCGGGGGTATTGCCAATAATGGCGAAACGATTTTTGATTGCTTGGATATCCATAAACTTTTATCTCAGGCCGGCAATGGCCGCTCGCCATGAGGTAATTTTTTCAGTTATTAATTTGTTGCTCCTGCGTGTATGTTTAGGGAGCTGTCTATATTTTGTTCTGAACCGCCGGCGTTTGTACCCATCAAGGTACCGGCTGTACAGCCTTTAATCAGGAGGTTTACATAGTCTCCTTTCTTAAAATTTTCTTTGGCAAAAACAACCACTTTGTTCTGGTCTGTTCTGCCAAAAAGCTCCCCTTCACTTTTCTTTGAGGTACCTTCTACCAAAACCCTGAAAGTTTTGCCCACTTCTTTTTGCATGCTTTCAAGAGAGTGTATGCGATGCAGCGTAACCATTTCCTGTAGCCTTCTTTTTTTATCTTCCAGTGTCACATCATCTGTAAATCTTTTGGCAGCAAGTGTTCCCGGCCTTTCAGAATAAAAATACATGTAGGCCAAATCAAACTTGCAGTACTCCATCAGGCTCAGAGATTCCTGGTGTTCTGCTTCGGTTTCGGTACAAAAGCCAGTGATCATATCGGTAGAGAGACCACAGTCGGGCAACAATTCCCTGATGCGATTCACTTTGGCAATGTACCACTCCCGGCTATAAGTGCGGTTCATCATCTGCAATACACGGCTGCTGCCGCTTTGCACGGGCAGGTGTATGTAGTTGCAAATGTTGTCGTATTTTTTGATGGTAAATAAAACATCGTCTGTAATATCCTTGGGGTGCGATGTAGAAAAACGAACCCTTAGCAACGGTGATACCTGCGCTACTTTTTCCAGCAACATGGCAAAGGTCACAGCCCCCCCGCCCCCCAAAGGGGGGATCGTAGTACCCTGCAAATTCACCATACTATCTGGAATAACAGCGTCTTCAAAAGCACCTCCTTCAGAGGGGCTTGGGGAGGCCACCCAATGATAACTGTCCACGTTTTGGCCCAGCAACGTTACTTCCCGGTAGCCATCGTTGAACAAAGCTTCACATTCCTGCACAATGCTGTTCGCATCCCGGCTGCGCTCCCGGCCACGGGTAAAAGGTACCACGCAAAATGAACACATATTGTTGCAGCCACGCATGATGCTTACAAAAGCAGTTACGCCATTGCTGTTTAATCTTATGGGTGCTATGTCGGCATAGGTTTCATCCCGGCTAAGCAAAACGTTTACGCCTTTCTGGCCTGTGTAGGCCTCTTCGGCAAGCCGGGGCAAGTGCCGGTACGAATCTGGTCCTACTACGATGTCTACTAATTTTTCCTCTTCTAAAAATTTTCCTTTCAACCTTTCTGCCATGCAGCCCAGCACACCAATCACCAGGCCGGGCCGTCTTTTCTTCATCAGGCGAAAAGTAGTAAGTCGCTGGCGCACTTTTTCCTCGGCTTTTTCCCTGATGGAACAGGTGTTGATGAGAATGAGATCGGCCAATTCAGTATGAGGAGTAGCCGCATAACCTTTATCCTGTAGGATAGATGCTACCACTTCACTATCTGCAAAATTCATGGCACAGCCATAACTTTCTATGTAAAAATATTTATAGGGCGAAGCCAGCGTAGTACTTTGGGTAACAAACGGTTGCCCTTGCAGCGTTTCATCATGTGTTTTATCTAAAAGAAGTTCCTGCATTAACCTTGTAACATTTAGGCGGCAAATATAATCTAAATAAAAGTTATCAATGACAGGATGTCACGTTTATTAACAACCAACCCAGGTTTAGAGTGCCCTGTGCACGTTTAAATGAAGGTTTCTGTCTTCGGCTGAAAAACCATAGGCAGCACTGAAAGTAATTTTGTTAAAGGGCGAAAGCATGATGCCTGCACCGTAGCCTGTGTGCCAGGTATTGCTTTTTTCATTCTTTAACCAAACTCTGCCGATGTCGTACAATCCAAAAAAAGTGATTTTGCCATTGTATAAACGAGAGCGTACATCATGCATCCACCTTATTTCGTTTTGATTGAAAACAGCACTGTTACCATAAAAGCGGTCACGCTGGTAGCCACGCAAGGTTTCTGAGGAACCGATGGTATGGTATTGAAAAAACTCCGGTGTGCCCGTGAGCGTGGCAGCTCCTGCTCTTAACATCAACCCTAATTTTTTAGAGATGGGTAAAAAAGTATTCACCTCAGCCCGAAACTTGTTGACGTTGCGGTTCTTTTCATTGATGTTGCCGGAAAAGTTGGCTTCCGTTAAAAAAGAAATGCCCCTGGTGGGATAAACCGAATCATTGATGTTCTGGTATATATACTGCAACTCAGCACCTCCGTAGGAGTGTGTTTTGTAAGTGGAAGGCACCTGTAGTGAAGCCACCTTAGCAAGGAATCGTGCAGTGTCGTTGATTACATCGTAAGACTGAAAGTAGGGATTTACGTTGAACCGATGCCTGTTGTTGATCACTCTTTGCACGCCAGCCTTTGCAATAAATAGCCTGCTCCGAACCCGGTTAAAATCCCGTTCTCTGTTGCCACGCAAGCTCTCGTTGCCTATTCCGAAAAAGTTGCGCCACAGCACCTGGTCATAATTGGCAAAGAGGTTACCGTCCCATTTACCAAACAGTGATTTATGAATAGAACTGTAAGTAGTGCTAAAAGCTTTTTGCCCAAGGGAATATTTTACATTGAATTTTTTCTGCACACCAAAGGGAGTTTTTCGCCATTGCTGTTTTTCAGCTTTAAAGGAATAGCCGAGAAAAATCCTGTCTTCGAAAGAATAAAAGGCCACCGGTTTCCAGGAATTTTTACCTGGTTTGTAAGTATCGTACTCGTAGCGGTGCACGGTACTGTCTTCTGTAAGATGAAGCTTCGTTTCCCGGGATGGTATGATCTCATTTTGATGATTGTCGTAGATGAGGGTACTGCGGCCAGTCTTCTTCACGCTGGAGCGATCTTCAAATTTATCTTGTCCGGGGCCGCCAATCAACCTGAATCGTACGCTTTTGTTTACATCCCCACTCAGCTGGTATTCATCTTTTCCATCTATGCCATAGAGCCGCACTTCCTTTGTTTCTTCATTGTTAAATACCCTGCTAAAGAATGGTTCGTCTGCTTTGTTTCCTTTGTTTGAAATCTTAAAGATGGCTAACGATGTGGTGCTGTCTGTCAAACGTTTTATTTCGAAAAAATCATCGTCGGCTGTGCCGGTAACTTCTACTTCTTTGGAGAGGAATAGGAAATACTCTTTTGCATATTCATCAAGGTCTCGAATGCGGCTCTTTAGTTTTGCGGCAATGCCTGGTCCGGAAAGTGGAGACACTTCTGGTGGCATTTGAGCTATCGCTTCGTCTATTACTTTATCTGTAAGGGCAAGTTGAATTTCGCCTGCGGCTTTCAGCCACTGCTGCAGGGTAAGACTGTTTAGTAAGTGTCTGTCCAGGTTACGTGCGGGGTAATTGAAAGAGCTGACGTCTTTTATTTTGTAATCAAAAGATTGCATGTGGTCAGCATTGGCCACTTTGAGCATAAATTTCAGCAACGCTCCATCAAAAATCGAGAAGGCATTATCCCTGTCTCGTGGTACCGGCACGTAGGTAGTTTTTTTACCATTTTCAAAAGTGGCCCACCGCCATTGATCTTCGTGTCTGCCCCAGTCTCCAATAAGCATGTCGAAGAGACGGGCTTTTACAAATGCATCCTGGTCTACCACATCGTCATTGTCTTCCAATATTTTCTCCAACATTTTTTCTGTGCCGATAATATTGTTAGAATTGCCAAAATTTGGGGCGGTACCCCAATCCTCGTCTGCACGCTGCTCAAAAAGATACAGTGCATTTGCAAAGGAGTCATTGTATTGTTTCAGGGCGGGTTGTGCCGGAATGTAGTACAAGGCAGGCTGGCTGTGATAAATTTTGGCTGCGGCTGCAAGGGGCGCCACAATACTTGCTGCATAGGGATGAGAAAATGTTACCTGGTCGTCGGCAATGGTTTCCAGGAATGTACCAGTGGCAACGGCAGGCAATGCTTTTCCAAAACTTTTATCAATACTGCGCAGAACATATTCTCTCTTATCCTTGTTTCTCAACCTAAGGGTTTGGGTCTGCCTGCCTCCACCAGACTGGTATGGCGTAACACCGCCAGCCAATGTATCGAGGTTTGCCTTGCGAACGAGAATGGGTGTATGCCACTCCTTGCGATAATGCTCGCCCCATAAATATTTATAGGCTTTGCCCTTGTAATATTTGGTAGAGGCCGGTATCGAAATAAACTGAGTGCTGTCCTGCGGTTGGGATTGACCCACCACCACTTGCGGGTACAAAAAATACACGGTAAGCGAAAACCAAACACCTATATTTCTGAATGTTTTGGATTGAATCATAAAGCACTGAGCGTAAAAGCTAAATAGATTCATCGTAATATCATACCAATTTAGCTAGAACTGCAAGATTTATTTTTAATACTCACATTTATAATATTTTACCAGGCGGCATGCTCTGCTCAAGCATCTACTTTTTTAAGACCTATCTTAATTTATAAAATGTGTAAGCCTGGGTCTTTTCCCAGGTTGTGGGTTGAAATCCCTGGGCAAGAAACAGGGAATAAATTGGAGAGTCGCTGTGATGAATTACAAAGTGATAGTGGCACCGGAAGCATCCTTTTTTGTAAACATCTTACTAAGCCAGGTTTTCCCCGCAGGGGTAATCCAGCTGCTCACCAGTTGTTGCTTAGTGCTAATACTGTTGTCGAAGTAAAGCGTATTTTCATCAATAAATTTATTGGCTATCGCATAAGAAAGCTGGGAGAGTGGGAGTTGTTCAATTTTATCTTTTACAATAAAAGTGAGCATCTGCCGGTTAAACATATCTACGCCATACTTTTTTTCTATTGCTTTAATTACGTGTACAGAGCTATCGGTGCTACAGCCGCTCACACCTGCCACAGTTTCGTCTGCCATTAAAACAATAAAGCGACCAAAAAATAAATTGGCAAAGCCTTTTACAGGCGTACCATGACTATTCCATTTGGCCACAAAATCCTGGAGCATGTCTTCCATCTCCAGGGCCTCACTAATAAAAAATAAGCGGCTGCTCTGATAGATCCATACTTTGGAAGCATCACTAAAATCTGCTGGTAAATGTTGTTGTATATCTAAATCCATAAAGTTATTTTTATTGGCCCCCATGTAGCGGCCGACGGGGCTTACATGGAAGCTGCCACCAATTCGGCAATATCCATCACAGCTACTGAATCTTCTTTTTCTTTATTTTTCACGCCGTCCGTCAGCATGGTGTTGCAAAACGGGCAGGCGGCAGCTATAACGGTAGCGCCGGTTTCAATGGCCTCGTTGCTTCTTTCTATATTCACTCTTACAGTACCTTTTTCTTCTTCTTTAAACATTTGTGCACCACCGGCACCACAGCAAAGACCGTTGCTTCTGCAACGTTTCATTTCTACCAATTCTACATCCAGTGCTTCCAGCACCTTGCGGGGGGCTTCGTAAATATTATTGGCACGGCCAAGGTAACAGCTGTCGTGATAGGTGATTTTTTTACCATTAAAAGCGCCGCCTTCCTTTAATGTTATTTTGCCATCGTCTATCAGTTGTTGTAAAAAACTGGCATGGTGTATTACTTCATAAGTGCCACCCAAAGCAGGGTATTCGTTGGTAAGTATGTTAAAACAATGCGGGCAGGCGGTTACAATTTTCTTGATGCCGTAACCGTTCAGGATTTGTATGTTTTGGTAGGCCATCATCTGGAAAAGGAACTCATTTCCGGCACGCCTTGCAGGGTCTCCGGTGCACAATTCTTCTTTGCCCAGGATAGCATATTTAATTCCAACTTTATCTAGTATTGTTACAAATGCCTTGGTAATTTTTTGTGCCCGCTGATCAAAACTTCC
>JANPJW010000064.1:0-9463 GCA_031425715.1 Chitinophagaceae bacterium
GCTCGCTAATTACCAGGAAAGATTTCAATATATATTGGTAGATGAGTTTCAGGATACGAGTGGGACCCAAAACAGACTGGTACAATTGCTTATTAATTTTTGGGATATGCCCAATGTATTTGTAGTGGGTGATGATGACCAAAGCATTTACCGCTTCCAGGGAGCCAACGTAGAAAATATGCTGGAGTTTGCTAACCAATATAGCAAAGACTTAAAGACCGTAGTACTCACCAACAATTACCGTAGCACTCAACAAATATTAGATTATTCAAAATCGCTCATCAACCGAAATAAAGAAAGGCTTGTATCACAAATACCCGGCTTGAGTAAAGATCTATTGAGCAGTAATAGCCGCCTGAGCCAGCTTAAACATTTACCACGTATTATAGAATACAATTCGGTAAGCGACGAGATGGCTCACATTTGCAAACAGGTATTTGAGCTGCTGCAGCAAGGCATTGCTCCCGGCCGCATAGCGGTGATTTACAAAGAAAATAAATATGGAGAGGCGCTGGCAGGATACTTTCGGCTAAAGGGCATACCTGTATATAGCAAGCGGGATGTGAATCTACTAGTGCAACCCTTTACCAAAAAAATCATTCAACTTTTACGCTACCTGAATGCAGAGCATGATATACCTTATGGTGGCGACGAGTTGTTATTTGAAATTCTTCATTACGATTTTTATGAAGTACCAGCGATTGAGATTGCGAAACTAACCGTGGAGGTCAACAGCAAAAGATTTGGTGGTGAGCCTACCTCAATTCGCCGGCTGCTACACGAACGGGCCAAAGCTCCCGCACGTGACCTTTTTGATAAAGGGATACCTACCAACCTGCAAAACCTGAGCAATATTTTAGAACAATTGGTAAGCGATGTAAGCAATGTAACACTGCAGCAATTGTTTGAAAACATCATTCAAAAGGCAGGAGTACTCACCTACATTATGAAGGCTGATGAGAAAATAGCCCTCATGCAATTGCTAACGGCATTGTTTGATTTTATAAAAGACGAAACCAGCCGAAACCCATTTCTTACACTACCCGGCCTGATAGATATTATTGACCTGATGGAAAAAGAAGGCCTGCCTTTGCCGATGGTACAAGTAGCAGGTAGCGATAAGGGTGTAAACCTTCTAACTGCCCATGGCAGCAAAGGGCTCGAGTTTGAATATGTATTTTTTGCCGGCGTGAATGCATCATCCTGGGAAAAAAAGCGCAAGCCTGGTGGCGGATACAAGTTACCCGACACCATGTTTTCTTCTGCTACCGGCGCTGGAAGCGACGGGGAGGAATTGAGAAGATTATTTTATGTGGCGCTTACCCGTGCAGAACAATTTCTAACCATTTCTTACGCCAAATATAAAAATGATGGTAAAGAAATGGAGCCCTCCATGTTTATTGCAGAAATTGCCGAAGAGCACGATTTTACCATTGAAAAAATAACTGTAGACAGCGAAGAAATGATGCAGTTTCAGGTGCTGCAGTTTATGGCGCAGGCTCCGGAAATTGAACGTACAGAAGAAGATTTTATAAGACCCTTGCTAGAGAAATTTGTAATGAACGTAACTGCTTTAAGCGCTTACCTCAATTGCCCGCTCGGCTTTTATTACAAAAATTTAATACGCATTCCTTCTGGCAAAAGTGAAAATTTAGAATTTGGAAGTGCGATACACCATGCCCTGGAAAAATTGTTTCGCAAAATGCAGGATAGCGGTACAGATACTTTCCCTTCTAAACATGAAATGGTAAGCGATTTTAAATGGTACCTGGATAAACACCGGGAAAATTTTACCAAAGAAGCTTTTGCCCGCAGACTGGAATATGGCGATGAAGTACTGCGAAATTATTACGATAAATACATCTACACCTGGAACAAGGTGGTGGCTGTAGAAAGAAACATAAGAGGCGTACTGGTAAACGGCGTACCCCTAAAAGGCAAATTAGACAAACTAGAGTTTGATGGCAAAGACATAAACGTAGTAGATTACAAAAGCGGCGATATTGAAAAAGCTTTGTCTAAGATGAAGGGCCCTTCAGAAAAAGATCCCCACGGTGGCGACTACTGGAGGCAAGCTGTTTTTTACAAAATTCTAATAGACAATTACACTCAAAAAGACTGGAAGGTCATCAGCACAGAATTTGATTTTGTAGAGCCGGATAAGAAAAAAGAATATCGCAAAGTAAAGATCCTGATTAGTCCGCCAGATACGGAAACGGTGAAACAGCAGATAAGCCAGGTTTGGGAAAAAATACAGAACCGTGATTTTTATACCGGCTGCGGAAAAGAGGAATGCCATTGGTGCAATTTTGTAAAAGACAATAAGCTGGCGGTGGCACTGCACGATCTTGAGGAAGAAGAATAATAAGCCAGTACAATAGCAAGTTCATGGCATCAGGCATATCCGGAGTTATAATCTTTGCATTTCTTTGCATCGCTCCTTTGTGGCAGTTAACTGCCATTGCTTACCTTCGGGCAAATAAGGTGGAGTAGGTTTTAGTGTTACGCTGCCGGCAATAAAAGTTGAATGAAAAATAAATTAATTGGTGGGTTCGGCATTTTTCTATCGTTATACATTTCTGTTTTTTTGGGCGGAGGTTGTGCCCAGATAGGGGCTCCTACCGGTGGTACCAGGGATTCTCTTGCGCCGGTATTGGTACGAGCTACTCCCGGTTTAAAGGCGATCAACTTTCGTGGGAACAGGATTACTTTATTTTTTGATGAATATGTGGAGTTGCAGGAAATTCAGAATAACCTGCTTATTTCTCCCTTGCCCAAAAGCAATCCAACTATTAACAGTAGCCTAAAGACCATCAGCATCAAGCTCAAGGACAGCCTCTTGCCCAACACTACTTACAGCATCCAGTTTGGTAACGCCATCAGGGATATCAATGAAGGGAATATTTACCCCAATTTTACGTATGTTTTTTCAACCGGAAACAGCATAGACAGTCTTAGCCTTGCAGGCAAAGTGTTGCTGGCAGAAAGCGGCATGCCAGATAGCACCGTCAGTGTATTGCTTTATCGCAACAACACGGACAGTGCCGTGCAAACCTTAAAGCCAGACTATAGGGCCCGCTTAAAAGCCGATGGCAGTTTTCTTTTTGAAAACCTACCGCCTGCAAGTTTTAAAATTTATGCTTTAAAAGATGGCGATGGCAGTAAAAACTACAACAGCAAATCTGAGTTGTTTGCCTTTTATGACAGTACCGTGCAACCCGGGGATAGCAGCGAGCAGATAATGCTAAATGCTTATGCGGAGGAACCTCTTAAAGACAATAAGACAATCCGGGTTTTGAAACCAGTGCTGGAAAAGAAACTAAAATTTACCAATAGTCTCCAGGGTAACCAGGATCTATTATCCAACCTCACACTCAACTTTAACAATCCTCTCAAAAGTTTTGACAGCAGTTCCCTCACCTTAAGGGATACCAATTATGCCCCCATACCTGGCGGTATGCCGGTTATAGATAGTACCCGAAAGATATTGTCGTACAACCCGGGATGGTCTCCCGGCAAAGCGTACACGCTGATACTTGACAGTACATCGCTGCAGGATTCTGCCGGCAACAGGATTGCGCTTAGAGATACCCTAAACTTTATCGCAAAAAATGTAACTGAGTATGGAAGGGTGATTTTCAGATTCAAAAACTACGATCAATCTAAAAATCCAGTACTGCAATTGTTCAGCGGGCAGGCTTTAAAATATTCATTTGCCTTAACGGGTGCCACCTGGGAAAACAGCCGTATTGCGCCGGGAGAATACGATATACGTATTTTGCTGGATAGCAACCAGGATGGCCTATGGACACCCGGAAATTACAGCATGAAACGCCAACCAGAGAAAGCCTTAACACTGCCGCAAAAGTTGTCTGTGAAAGCCGATTGGGATAACGAACGGGATTTAACAGTGGACTTTTTAGAAGTTCTTATTTTTCACCATTGGCAGTTGTTGCACCGGGGGGAAAGTTTGCCTGCGAAAAATTAATTTTCAGCTCACAACCTTTGCCCACCGCAGACCGGATGGTAACCTTGCTGTCAAACAAGGAAGCCCTGGCCTGGATATTCATGAGTCCAACACCTTTGCTTTTAATGCGGGTGTCAAAACCTTTGCCATCATCTTTAATACTCAACTGTACCACATTATTCTGGTTAATTACGCTGAGATAAATGCTCTTGGCCTGAGCATGTTTTAGAATATTACCGAACTGTTCCTGCACGATACGGTAAATAGAAAGCTGTAGCTTGGGAGAAATCAATTTTTTTTCTATGTGTACAAACTCTTTGTAAACGGCTATGCCGGTAGCGGAAGTTATTTTTATGATGTTATCGAGCGCTTCAGAAAGTTCAGACTCGGGAAGCCGGGGCGGAATTAGGGAGTGAGACAGGTTTCGCAACTCGAAGATAGCCGCATTGATGAGTTTTTCTGTTTCCCTCAAAAAAGGTATTTCTCTGTTGATGTCTTTTCGGGATAAGCCCAGGTACAGCAAGGAACCAGCGAGTATCTGGTTCACATTATCATGCAATTCTTCTCCAATCTCTTTCCGTTCCTTTTCCTGGGCGGTAATTACAGCTTCAGTTATTTCAAATTGCTTTTGTGTTTTTTCGTCTTCCAGCGCCTTTTCTAATTTCAACTTTTCTTTAATGTTGGTACCCATGGCAAGAACAGCTACCTCTCCTTTATACCTTATGCAACGGGAAACGTAATTCATGGGAAGAATTTCGCCGCTTTTATGCAAGTGTTCCCTGGTAGCTGTATAAGTGAGTGCGTTGTTTTCAAAAAAAGCCCTGGCCAGGGCTCTCACCCTGTTATAGTCTGAAGGGGGCCTAAAGTCCAGCACCGTCATGTTTAAAAATTCTTCTTTACTGTATCCATATTCCTGCGCAGCCTTGTTGTTTACCTCCAGCACTTTGAAAGTTGCGGGGTCCCAAATGATGATCGAATTGGGATTAAAATCAAAAAGACTCCTATATTTTTCTTCGGACAGCTTGATGTTTTGGTCAGCCTCTTTTTCTTTGCTGATGTTTGTGGTGAGGGCAAACCAACCTACGAGCTTCTCCTGATCGTCAAATTGGGGCTGGCATTGTATACGGATCCAATACTTTTCCCCGGATTTTTTATAATTGATCACATCGCAATCAAATGGCTTTTGAGTACTCATCTTACTGCGCATGTATCTTACCGTTACCGGCGAAGTATCCGGACCCTGGAGGAACTCACCGGGTTTTTTACCTGCAACCTCTAAAAGGGCAAATTCGGTAATACGGGTGAAGGCCTCATTAACCCATTGTATCTGGCCTTCGGCGTTGGTTATTACAACCGCATTGCTGGTTTCTCTTGCTATGTGAGAAAGTTTTTTCATTTCTTCCTCCACCCCTTTTCTTTCTGAGATATCCCTAAAATTAATTACGATTGCATTTACAACAGGCTCGTGCATCTGGTTGTGAAAAGTAGATTCTATCCATGTATAATCGCCGCTTCCTTTCTTATAGAGGTATTCGATGGTAGCAGTGGCATCAGCTTCTTTTACGAGGCTCAGCAACAAATCGGCCACCAACTGTTTATGCATCGGGTGAATCGGTTCAAAGCCATCCATATTGATAAATGCCTCTCTGCTGTATCCTAATATGCGTTGGGCAGAAGGGCTAATGTCCAGGGTGGCTCCTAAAGCATCTACAATGATTAACCCATCGCTGCTGTTCTCTATGAGGGCTCTGAAACGTTTTTCGCTGTTGGCCAGCTTAAGTTCAGCTTCTTTTCTTTGTGTAATATCCTGTGTAGCGCCAATCATTCTCACGGCCTTACCGTTTTCATTTCTAATAACAAAACCCCGGTCGTGTATATATGCGTAAGACCCGTCATTTCTTTTTATCCTGCATTCTACTTCAAAAACATCCTTGCCGTTGTCATTCAGTTCTTCTTTAACCAGTTCTACATTTTCCCTATCGTCCGGATGAATTCTGCAATCCCAATCGTTCTCTGCGTGGGGAACATCCTCCTCGTCTTCTACCCTCAGAATTTTTTTCCAGCCTTCTTTACTCCTGTTCACTACGCCTGTTTCCAGATCCCAGTCCCAAATCATATCATTGGTTGCCTTGCTTATAATGTCATACTTTTCGTTGCTTTCCTTCAGCGCCCTCAAACTATTGCTTCTCTCAATACTATAAAGAATGGTTTTGGCCAATAATTTTTCATCAAAATCGCCTTTGATGAGGTAATCCTGTGCGCCCATATTGATGGCATCCAGTGCCACTTTCATATCAGCCAAGCCGGAAAGTATCACTATGGGTACGAATTGAATGTATTTTTCCAGTGCTAAAAAACTCTCGATGCCTGAGCTGTCCGGCAAGGTAAGATCCAGTAAAATGATATCAACATTATGATGGTCCAGCAGCGACAGCGCTTCCTTCATAGAAGCAGAAATAGAGGTAAAGCCCTGGCCAAAGCCAGAAGATTTTAGCAATTCTGTGAGCAGGAACTGATCCCCCGGATTGTCTTCTATTACCAGGATGTGGATATTATAAGATGGTTGCATAGTTGCTCATTTGATTAGGGGTACCTGGGGCAAGGTAATACCTCCTGCCCAATATTTAATTACCTGGATTAGGTAGATTTTTAGTATATATTCTATTTGGCAATGGTAAAATAGAAAGTGCTTCCCTTGTTGGGAACAGACTCAACCCAGATATTGCCGTGATGAATTTCAACAATTTTTTTACACACAGAAAGTCCGATGCCTGTGCCGGCAAAATCTGACCGCCGATGCAATCGTTTGAACATGACAAATACTGTTTCAGCAAAATCCTGCTCGAAACCTATGCCGTTATCCTTTACAGAAAACTCCCAGCTGTCTGTTTGCTCCCTGGCATTGATTACTATTACTGGTGCCTCCTCGCCGTGATATTTAAGCGCATTTACAACCAGGTTTTGCAACAACTGAAACATTTGAGTTCGGCGGGTGTTTGCCAGTATTGGCAAGCTGCCCACGGTAACGGTTGCGCCTAGTTCTACAATATTATTTTGCTGTATAAGCAGTACCTCAGCTACCACTGCATTCATATCTGTGCTGCTTAAAACATCGTCGTTGGTACTAACCCTGGAGTATGCAAGCAAATCCATGATCATCTTTTTCATCCGCTCCGATCCATCCACAGCGTAGTGTATGTATTGATTGGCAGTTTCGTCTAACTGGCCCTGGTATTTTTTTTCGAGCAATTTTAAAAAACTGCTTACCATCCTCAAAGGTTCCTGCATGTCGTGGGAAGCCACATATGCAAAACGTTCCAATTCCAGGTTGGAGTCTGCCAGTGCCTTTGCTTGCGCCTGGAGCTTCTCATTGAGTATTACCAATTTTTCCCCAGATTTTCTTAAGTCTGTAATATCATGTACAGATCCTATTAACTGTAAACATTTCCCCTCTTCATTGAGTATGGGGTTCACCCTTACAACTCCTGTTTTTTCACCTGTAGGATACGGGGTTATTTCTTCCCAGGTTACAGATTGCCCTGTACTCAGCGCCTGTTTATACTTTGCCAGCACAAAGGGATAGGTAACGGGCGGTATTACCTCGCCTAACAGCTTACCAATTACTTGCCCGCTTTGCAGGCCTGTTGTGGTTAAGAAAGCCTGGTTTACAGATTGAAAACGAAACCGTTCTCCTTCTTCTACGTCTATTACAAATATAATTTCGCTTACTGTGTTATAAATTAAATTCAGTTGCCGCTGGCTGGCCAGCAAAAGATTTTCCATGTATTTTCTATCCGTAATATCCTGGATAGTTCCGCTGAATGTAGCAGGATTATTCTCAGCATCGTACCTTAATGACCCTCTTTGTATGACGGTTTTTACCAATCCGGTAGAAGTAATGACCCGATGTTCTAAATTAAGCAGCTTTTCTCCGGCCAGGGCGTATTGGTATTCTACATCAAACAATGCTTTGTCTTGCGGATGAATCAAATCTGTAAGCGTAAGAAAGCTGCCGGTTTCCTCTGTTTTTTGCAAACCGTAAATCCGGTAAGTTTCGTCAGAAGAGTACAGTTCCTGTGTATCCAAATCTAATTCCCACACACCCAGTTTGGCTATTTGTTGTGATATTTCCAGCTTCTCATTTACAAGTTTAATCTGTTGCTGCTGCTGCTTACTTTCCGAAATATCCCGGGCATAGCAGGCAAGAAAAACCACTTTGGCATTTTGAAAAACAGGATTAATGCTCACTTCCGTCCAAAATGCTGGCATGTTTTCATAAGCCGGTGTGAACACTTCCTCTGTAAAACTTTCACCTTTAAATGCACGATCATAAAACCCCGCCCACAGATTGATAACTCCTTCAGGAAATTTTTCTAAAAGCAAAAGATCATGCCCAGGTTTAATTTTAAACCCAAGGGTTTCTTGCATCATGCTGATAAACGCTTCGTTAGCAGCCACCAGTTTGCGATCTTCGTTTAGACTCCACATTAAATCCTTCGTACTGTTTATCAAAGCCTCCTTATCTATCCGCTGAAATTCCTTTTCAAAATCGGCTTTTTTTCTGCCATCAACTACCCTAAAAAAAGCCAATATCCTATCTGTACCGGCAATATTTGCTCTTGTTAAGCTTATCTCCAGCCAGGTATCTACGCCATCTTTTCGCTTTACAGGCCATTCAAACAATTGTGTTTCTCCCTCCACGGCCTTTTTAAATTTCTGCATTGCAGCAGAAACGCCATATCCGGAATGGTTTGATACATACTGTTTGCGGGTAGACGACAAAAGATCTTTTTCATCACAGCCCAGCAGTTCGCAGGCTTTGCGATTTACTTTGGTTAAAAGGCCTGTATGTATATCATAAATAAGAATCCCGTCATTGGCCTTTTCAAAAATTTCCCGGTAGTTGGCTTCTGCCTGCTCCAGTTCTTGTTGCTTTTGCAAAAGTTGTTGCTCTGCATGTATTTTGTCTGTTACATCTTTAAAATTATCTACAATCCCGTTAATGTGCGGGTCGTGCAACATATTGGTAATGGTATCTTTTAACCAGCGCCAGGTACCATTTTTATGCAAAATGCGGGTGATTGGTCCCTCTATGGGTATGCCCGGGTTGTTGAGTACCTGCTCCCAAACCTTCGTCACTTTCTCTATATCGTCGGGATGTGTAAGGCTAAAAAGATCCAGCTGTGCTCCTTCTTGCTGGGTATATCCCAGTATTTTTTCCACCGCAGGCGAAACATAGATTGGTTTACCCTCCCTCGTTAAAATTATCACTACATCCATCCCATACTCTACAAGTGATTTGTAGCGCTTCTCACTAAAATTGAGCAACTGCTCCGATGATTTCTTTTGGGTGATGTCCAGGATAGTTACAGATACAGCCTCAATATCACCCTCCACATTTGTAACAGGCTTATAGGTTAAAGAGAAATAAGCGGTGCTGATCTCGTCCTTGTGAGGAATTACAATTTCTGTTACCAGCTGTTCTCCTTTGAATGC
>JANPJW010000065.1:0-19835 GCA_031425715.1 Chitinophagaceae bacterium
GGCGGGCACATCCATCAAATATTCAATATCGTAATAGGGTTGAAGCAGGGCACTCAATACACCGTAGGTTTTACTGCCAGGGTCGGCTGCTGCTCTTTGTGCCACTTCTCTTTGAAACATTCCAATTACAACCGGCACTTCATCTTTCCAGTCTAAAATTTTAAAAAGTATTTGCGTAGAGATGTTATAGGGAAAGTTACCAATAACGGTGAAGGGCCCTTCAAACGGTTTTTCGATATCTAAAAAACTTTCGTGAATGATCTTATCTTTTAAAGCCGGATATTTCTTTTGCAGATACTCCACTTTTTCTCCATCCAATTCCACTGCTTTTAAATTGACCCCTTCAATTTGTAGCAAATCCTTGGTAAGAGCGCCTGCTCCGGGGCCTACTTCAAGTAGTTGCTTAAAAGGGTGCTGCTGCAAGCTGGCTACTATAGCTGCTATAATCGTTTCATCTTTTAGAAAATGCTGCCCGAGTGATTTTTTTAACGTGTACATCTGGCTGCAAAGCTAAGTAAAAAGGCCCCGGTATTGCTCGTATACAAAGACCTTTACCCCGATATGGCATTTCATTTCTAAAGCTGAAAATTTACTTCCGCATTTTTGCTACCCGCTTAAAAGCACAAAGCCCTTCTTTGCAGAAGAGCCTTTGGCTTTTGGGTATCAATCAGGGAATCAACAAGGGAATCAATTCTGTATAATGAGTTTTGTAGTAAATAAATCGTTGTCAATTAACAGCTGCACATTGTACACACCGTTGCTGTAATTGGAAAGCCTTGTCAACAGTACACTATTATTCCCTTTAAGGGCTTTTACCTTTTGGGAAAGTATTACACGCCCTGTTATATCCTTTATGTTTATCGTGACTATGGTTTCTTTTTCAGCATAAAACCTTACCGAAGCTGCCTCGTTGGCTGGGTTTGGCGAAATGATTACGTTGCTTCGTGTATTTGCTTTACGAACGAGTGCCACATTGCTAAATTTCTCCTGGCCATTGAGGGCTATTACCCTGATGCGATAGAATATCATCTCGCTGTTAACTGAGCTGATGTTGTCGTAACCAGTGTAATTCCTTAATACGTCTAGCTGATTGCTTGCACTTTGAGTAGCGATAGTTGTAAAACGTATATTGTCTGTGCTTCTTTGAATTTCAAAACTCTGCAAGCCAACGCTGGCTGTTACGCCCCAGTTAAGACTCACATTGCCTTTGGTATCCGAAGCAGTGAGTTGTAAATATTGTACCGGTAATACAAAACTTACATATCTCCAGTCTCTTTCGGGCTGCATAGGGGTAAACTTTTGAACAGTAGCCCTTGTGCCCGGCACGGGATCGCCTATGAGGCTTCCACCATTACCCATTAAAATGGAAGTGCCTTTTAAATTGGTGGTAGAATTAATGAGATCGAAGCGATCATCCAACCCATCGCCATCAGCATCTAAACCTGTTGGTGTCACATTTTCATCTGCAGCGCCATTTCCGTTGTAATCATGGCCTTCGGTAATATCCAAAGCCCCGTCAGAATCAGTATCAAGGTCAATGTAATCCGGGATACCGTCCATGTCTCTATCTGACAGCAAAATACCTGCACCACCATAAGTACCCGCAAAAGGAGCAAGGTCATAGGAATTATCCAGGCCGTCATTGTCAGAATCCAGGTAAGCCGGAAATCTATAACCTAAAGTTGTTTGTCCTTCTATATTATCGGGAATACCATCGCCATCGGTGTCTATATCCAGGTAGTTGGGCCTACCAATACCGTCAGAATTTAAAAGATTTAGAGAGGACAATGAATGCAGCGCTGTATTCCATCCATCGGCACTTATAGGCCCATCTATGAATCCATTGTAATCTAAAGCATCAGAAAAACCTGCTTCAATTACATCTGTAATACCGTCCCCATCACTATCAAGGTCGTAGGCATTTGCCCGAAGGTCGTTGTCCATATTTTTATTGGGATAACTATCTGCCCTGCCATCACTGTTTACATCTGCACCGGTGCGTAAAAGACCTGTTGCATTTATAAAACTATCGTGCAAACCATCTCCGTTTGCATCCACAAAGCCGTCAATGATGGCATTGTTGTTTGCATCCAATCCAAATACTTCTGCCACGTCGGGTATACCATCACCATCGCTGTCCAGGTCTATGGCATTTGGCCTTGTATCGTTATCAAGATTTACAGCGCCCAGGCCCAGGCCAGAGTTGGTAGCTCCTGTATTATTAAAGTCTACGTTCTGGCTTAGTCCATCCCCATCTGTATCTGTAAAATTATCCAATCTTCCATCGCCGTTTGCATCTACGCCGGCGGCTTCCACTACATCAGGGATACCATCATTGTCACTGTCAAGGTCCAGCATGTTAATGATACCATCAAGATCTGTATCAAATCTGTCATCTCTACCGTCTCCGTTGCCATCAATTCTGCCAGGGAAAGTTGTGTCCAAATAATTCGGAATGCCGTCATTATCGCTGTCACCATCTGCCTGGAAATCATCGTTTACATAATCATTGTTATTGTCTTTGTATCCGGCATAGCCTACGTTAAAAGCATTGGTAAGGGCCGCAGGGAATGTATAGCTTTCCACGTAATCGGGAATACCGTCTTTATCTTTATCAATATCGCAGGAAATAAAAAGTGTAACCGTTGCACAAGTAGTGTTGTTACAAGTTCCTTCTGCTCGCACATAATAGGTAGTAGTAGTACCCGGGGCTGAAATACTTATAGAAGTGCCCGTACCAATGGAACTGCCGCCACAACTGTTGGCATACCATCTCCAGGATGCACCGTCACCAAGCGTTCCACCTGTAAGGCTAAGCGTAACAGGAATGCCGGGGCATACCGACGACTTGTTTGCCGAAGCACTCGTGGCTGGTGTTGATAACAATCTGCCCTGTAGCAACACACCGGGTGAAGCAAAACGGCAATTTACATTTGTAATGTTTCCGCTTGCAGCAATGAGCACCCTGTAGTATCTACCGGTGTCTGCGGCGGCCACCGCAGGTATGGTGTAATTGGCTGATGTAGCGCCTATAATATTTGCCCATGGACCTGTGGCAGTGGCACCCACCTGCCATTGGTACTGTACCGCTCCGCCGATAGCGCCGGGATCGGTAATAGTGGAGGTAAAAGTGGCTGATGCTCCCATACAACCTGCAGCAACAGAAGAAGCCACAATAGGTGTAGGATCGCAGGTTCCAAACTGGATATCATCTAAAACCACATCGTTACCGCAACCACCGTTGGCATCATTGATAAGCTCAATAATAAGCTGGCTGTAGGATGCAGGCGCTACGAATTTCAAACCATATTGCTGCCAGGCGCCGTTGGTGATATCTGTTGTGGATGTTTCTGTAATTATTAGACCACTGACGCCATCTCTTATACGCATTTTGATCCTCGGATAACGGAATCCGCCAAAGGCATTACAAATTGTTTGGTAAGAAGCGTTGCCGGGAAAAGCCGCATAAAATGACAATGAATATTGGGTATTGCTACAAGTACTTGTAAAGAAGGATGCCCTGTACATGGTTGTGTTAGCGGCATCCGCATTTATCACCAACATGCGCCCGTTTGCGTTACCGGTACGATCTGTAAGGTTCAGGAAGTGAGCATTATCAGCGTTGTTAGCATTATTAGTGAGTGTGTATCTTTCTAGCGGAAGTGGCTGTGTAGTGGATGATACATACAGGCTGGACCCGGTTGGTAAAAATACAATTGGTGCAACTACCGGAGCGGGGATGGCGGCAGCAAGCACGGTGCCAGTCCCAAAGTCCTGTGTGTAAAGCACATTGGTAATAACAGCACATGGAGGTGTAATTGCCGGTACGGTTATTAAAAATGGAGTAGGTTGGCTCTCTCCTATATCGTCCGGTTTATCGTTGCTGTTTAAATCTGGGTTGGGTCCGTTGGTAGAAACATCTCTTAAAGGATCACCAAAAATATTGGTCCCGCTTATTGTTACTGAATTATTGTATACAATACCGGCAACGATTCCTGAAATTCTACAAGTTATTTGGAGTGTGATGGTATTTTGACCTGGAATGTTTGAAAGTGTGCTACCTGGAAGCAACAGGTTAAAATTGCCAGCTGTTCTTCCATTAAATGCCGGGTTAGGGTTGATGCCCGCAGGCCCCGAGAACGAGGTTATGGTGGCACTGAGATTATTTCCTATTCCATTTATGTTGTTCAAAGTATCAAAAGCCTGCACGTTGGATACAGGGGTTCCTCCAAAATTTTTGAGCACCACTTCATACACAATATCGTAGGTTCCTGGGCTCACCAAGGTTGAAGACACCAGTCTTTTAGCAGCGCCAACCCCTGTGGGGATGTTGGTCATATCCGCCGAGGTAAAATTATCGCCCGCAGTAATTGGGCTAAGTGCACCGGTAAGGATATCGATTTCCCTGTGAAAGCTGTTACACACAGTAGTGGACCGAACACTTCCTACCAATTTTCCGCTTGCATAGGCCAGGCCTACCAGGTTATTTCCGGTGCCCAATGCCAAAGTATCAATAAAAGTGGCTACAATCGGGCTAGCACTTGCATAATCCTGCCAGTTGATGGTAAAATACTTATTATCAAAAGCAGCCAACATTTGCCTGCCTGGTGTCATTACCACGTCGCCACTTTGGCGATAAATGTATCTTGTTCCAAAGTTAATTGGGCGTGATAACCCAAGTGTGTTGGTTACAAAGTCAACCTGTTGCAATTCCATGTCGTATACCCCGCTATTGACAAACCATAGGTCTCCGATATTATCGTAGGAACGAATAAATCTTGCGTTTGCACCGGAGGCATCATAGTAGGCTATGGAAGGGTTACCTGCTGACACAATGAGGTTGGAATATGCACCGCGGTTACCTGTGGCCTCGGGTGTTTCTTCCGGAGCCCATGTAGTACCATTAGCATTGGTGGCTCTGATGTATTTTAAATCCTGGTTTGAAACATCCTGGTATGAGATTGCAGGGTTACCAGACACAGTAGTTAAAGATGTAAACTGACCAGTATTGCCTGTTGCGGCAAGAATTAATGGCAGGCCCCAGGCAGCACCTGTAGCATCCGTTGCCCTTACATATTCAAGATCCTGGGTAGCGACGTTGTGAAATGAAATGGCGGGAAACCCATTGATAACCGACAGCGATGTGTGCTGCCCGGTGTTGCCTGTAGTTGAAACCGAGAAAGGTGCGGCCCAGGCTGTACCCGAGGCATCCGTAGCCCTGATGTAGCGAAGGTCTCCATTGGAGACATCGTAATAGGATATAGCGGGATTGCCACTTACCACTGACATACTTAAAAACTGACCTGTGTTACCCGTAGCATCCAGTATAGCGGGGGTGCCCCAGGTGGTACCATTTGCATCTGTTGCTCTTATGTATTTTAAGTCGCCATTGGACACATCGTAATATGCTATTGCAGGATTCCCATTAATTACAACAAGAGAAGTGTATTGGCCAACATTTATTGTTCCAGCCGGATCATCTACAACCACGGGAACACCCCAGGCTGTTCCATTTATATTGGTTGCCCGCACATACATCAGCCTCACATTGGTAACATCGTAAAAGGCTATCGCAGGAAACCCATTTACTACAGCCAATGAAGCAAACTGGCCAACATCACCGGTTGTGGCCACTTTTACAGGGGCTGCCCAACTCACACCTTGTACATCATTTGCCCTGCTGTAATTGAGATCCAGGCCGCTTGCATCATAATGAGCAGACGCAGGCCTGCCATTTACAACTGCTGCCGATATAAACGTGCCTACATTACCCGGAACATCGTAACTCAAAGCGGGTACACCGGTCGTATCCACAAAATTTATTTGGTAACCTAACCCCGTGGCTTGGTCAAACTCGATACCCACCACCAATTGGTTGTCAAAAGTCTGGTATTTTGCCAGCGCTGCACCGTTAGGGCAAGTTGTGGGTAACCACCGGTAGATATGAGTAGTGTATTGACCGGATGCTACTGTGATTTGTCCAAAGTATAAGTATCCATCAAAAGGGTTGAACTGAATAGTTGCAAAATTGTCTGAAAAGCCGGGTGCTACCAGGTTTGGCTTACAGTTAGACCGATGGGTTAATACATTGGTCACGTCATTGTAGTTATAATACTTCAATGAATCTAGCGATGTATTATTACAAGGGCTACCAATTCCTACCGGTATCGTCACCGTTGCAGGTTGCGCATATGCAATGTTCGTATGCAATAAAATTGCACATAGGAACACTACAGCGAAGTGTTTTAAATTGGACCGGGTTACTAAATCGTTTTTCATAAACAGTTTTTGATAGGCTCAGGTATTGGGCTAGTTATTTTACAAGGGTTATTTTCTTAACCACCTTAAAATATTCACCTCCTTCAATTTCTATATAATAAGTACCTGTCGCTAAATCCTGTAAAGGAAGACGCAATTTGGCACCAGGCGCTATTGATAGTTTGGACATTGTTTTTACAACTCTACCTGCTCCATCCAATACCTTCACATTGGCCAACAAAGTAGAAGTGGCACCGTGACTGATCATGATATGATCGATAGCCGGGTTTGGCGATACTATAAATGATTCTGAAAATTTATTATTGAGTGTTGCTATTTTGGTATAAAAGGAACTACCATCCTTCTCTATAATCTTAATACGGTAGTACACAATACCGGCAGGCAAATTAAGGTCGGTGAAACCAAAGCTGGTTGCTCCATTTAGTTGTGCCGCAGTTTGCGCACCTATTTTCGCAAACACGGTACCATTCACACTTTTTTCTATTTCGAAAGAGCTGTATTCAAATGACTGATCGATGCTCCAGGAAAGTCTTGCATTTTTATCCTGCTTCTGCGCTGTAAAATTCACAATCTTGGTGGCAAGCAAAGTAAGGGCAGGATCTTTTGTCACTAAGGCCGGAGTAAAAGTTGGAGAAATACCTACATCAGGCTTAGCTAATGTCTCGGATTCAGCATCGAAAGAAATAGTGTTAGGTACAAATGGCAGCGTAACCTGAATTACACTACCACCCGAAGAAGAAGAGTGTATACCATCACTGTCAACTCTGTACAAAATACCTCCTCTGTCGAAAAATACCATCGTAGTATCTCTCACTGGCGCCGTAGTTTTATTAAACCGCAGTACAATAGGCATATCAAAATGAGTAATGTTAGACGTTACAGTAGTTTGAGGCAACAGGAGTACCACTTCCGTTCCTACGTTGTTCCAACGTGCGTTTACATAAGATGCATGTCCTGTTTTATACACCCAGTCTGTAAACATTTCTGTAAGGTCAAGACCGCTTATTGCCTCCATGTGCCTTTTTACATCATCTGTAAAAGCATTGCCATGTTGAAGTGACGGGTCTGTTTGATAATTTCTTAAGGCCTGGAAGAACTTTGCGTCACCCACAGTTTTTCTTAGCATGCTTAGGAACATGGCTCCTCTCTCATAGATATACTGCGAGGGAGAAAAAATAGCCGTCATGCTTGAGGTATCTGCCTGGTATATCGGTTTTGCATTGTAACCAAAAGCTGTTGTTTTAAAGCTTCTGCGCTGAGCCAATGGTGTAGTAGTGATGCTTACGTCAGTTTTTCCTTCCAGATATAGGATTTCACTATACCTGGCAAACCCTTCATTTACCCATATATCTCTCCAGCTTCCGCAAGTAACAGCGGCTCCCCACCATTGGTGGGCCAGCTCATGGGCTATTACACTCCAGTCTCCGGTTTGATCATAAGTACCGGTTCCCATACCACTAAAGGTGTTGTGCTCCATGCCGCCACTAAAGCCAAATGTATAGTGACCATACTTTTCTTTTTTATAAGGATAGTCACTAAATCTGTTGCTGAAAATACTTAGCATTTCTGCAGTTCTGTTTAAAGCAGTTTGCGCTGCCGCAGTGTTTGTTCCCGACCAAAGCAGGTTGTAGAGATCCATGTTGGTGCCACCAATGTTTACGATGGTAGGCGTGGTGGGATATTGAACGAAATTGGCTGCGGAAATTGCTATTTGATAAGATGAAATGGGATACCTGTGTTGCCAGATGGTCAGCCTGTTAGCGCCGTTTATCGCTTCGCTGATTCTTTTTCCATTTGCAGCCACCCTAAATGTAGATGGGGTGCTGATGATCATATCCACAGAATCTGCTTTGTCTGCAGCAACCCTGGATTTGCAAGGCCACCAGGTAAATGCGCTGTATGGTTCAGATAAGCTGTAAAGGAAATTTCCTGAAGTATGAGTACCTCTTACAAAACCGGTTGAACCTCCAAAGTCGGTTACTACCGGAGGTAACCCCTGGTAATAAACTTTTATAGAGTCTAAAGTACCTATGGTTGCAATAGTTGGAATGGTAATTTTTAAAGTATCTACATCCTCTACCTTGTTACCTGCCGCCAGTTTAACCCCGTTGTAATAAACAGAATCGCAGACGAGTGCGGTGGCAAAATCGAATTTAATGAGGTTAAAATTAGAAGTGTTGGTGGTAAAATAGGTAGTAATTACTCCCCTAACATATTTTCCGGGAGCACTTGCAGGCCCCGTACTGTCTGGGTTTAACCTTATTTCTATGCGATAATATTTTACGTCATAATCCAGCCCAACCCAATCCGTTTGATTTTCGGCTCCCAGCATCTGTTTATGAGATTGGAGCTCGTTTTCCTGCATTTTTTGGTAAGCTGGAGAAACCTGGCCGAAGGAGAATTGTATTAAAAACAATAAGGCAATAACAGCGTAACAGTTCTTCATTTTGTGTGCGTTTTGGATTTTGCTAGGATTTTTGTAACTCAATAACGCCGCTGGCTTATTATTATTGTACTAATCAAAGGTTTATTGTAGTAAAATAGCCACAAGGGGTGGCAGGATATGAGTATAGATATATATATAATGCTGATATTGAGGATTCAAATAAATCAATTTATTTAAAATACATCCTCAAAATAACACTACAACCCACGTAGCTACAATACTATCTCAGTACTTGCCATGATAGCATTTTTCAAAGCGGGATTCGTAAACTCAATGAGGAGTTTCCCTGTGGTAAAGTCAAGGCCGGGAAGTTGCTGCAAAGGCAGTTGAACTTTTCTGATGCCATTCGGGGTATATATCGCCAGGCCTTTCATGATAGCAACTTGTGTGGTTTTTTTATCGGCAGCCGTATAGGTAACTTGTAAATCTCCATACAGGGACATGTCTCCAGTTCTGTTCAGCGTAAAACTTATTGTAGGCGCAGAGGCCTGGGTAGCAGCAATAAATTTGGTGTTGGTTAGATTGGCTTCTGCGTGTGTGGGTCCTACCCGTATAATGGTTGCAATGGAGATTCCAAAAACAGGCTTGATGTTTACGGCAATGTTCGTCTCTTTGCTACTGTCTCTTTGCTCTTCGCCAAGTGCTGTTTTGTTGTACACATTTTTGAAAAAAAGATGAGATCGATATTCGCCGGGCAAAAGTTCGTTTGCCCTGATCAGTTGTACTTTTACGGATTGTGCCTCGTTGGGGGCGAGGGTTACAGTGCGGGGAAAAAAGCGAAGGTTTTTGTGAGCAAATTTTTGAGTGGTATCATCTTCACTCACCACTATAAAATTTCCATTTTCGTCCATCTTGAACTGAATGAAAGAAATATTGTAGGTAGCCGTATCCTTTCCTATGTTAGCCAGGTTTATTTCCTCTGCTCTTTTGCTGCCATCAAATACAAGCCGCCTGGGAGTGATCAGTAAATCCCCCTGGGCCTTTGTGATACTGGCCGCAAACAAAAAAGTAATAAAAAGCGCATTTCGCAAAAGTGCGGTTGGCATGGTTGTGCATTTGAAAATGAGTAGTCGAAAAATCAACCAACAGGTTTTACCTTAAAGATAAAATACCTAAGTCTGTTTAATAAAAAAGAGGAAGCTATATATAATTATACAGCTTCCTCTTTTATAGTGCGGCTTAATTATAGTTTACAAGCACTGTAAATGGTGCAGCACTGGTATACACACCTGGCGCCTGGCCACCACCAACGGTAAGATCGGCACCAACGTAAACGTTTTGTGTACCAAGATTGCTTAACACACCTGCGCCTGCGCTTGTGGTGAAATTATCAACAATCATTACATTGGCACCGCTAGTTATCTGAATACTTGTATTCAAGATATTTACAGAAAATGTAAAGTTTGCCTGGCCACTAACAGCAAATGTAGCTGCAGACACAGTTCCCGTAGTAGCCGGAAAACTTACGCCACCTGCGCCACCAGAAGCACGGGACGCAGTAGCAGAAGGATCGAGAATAACCAGACCTCCAGTTGCATCTACTGCAAGGTTACCGAAATTTAAATCGGCGCTTTTAGAAATGCTGATTGGGCTGATAATGGTAGCGGATGCATTTGCTGTGGTAGTAGCTTGTGCTTGAACGCTCACCGCACAAATTAACATGCCTACGGTTACGCCTAAAATTTTAAATGTTTTTTTCATCATCGTTAGATTGGGTTTAATTGGGGTTTTTTAATTGATTGGGTTTACAAAAAGCTAAAACGTATTGTTTGATAAGATATTGCTGATTTAAAAAATACATTACAGACTTATTTATTTCAATTAGATTTTTAAGTTAATATCTATTGTTATTATTTTTCATTGTGTTGTACAACCAGGCTCAGATTTTCTACAATGTCTCCTTCCTTATTTGCCTTAATGGTAAAAACCACGGGCTTGCCGCTGTTGTGCATTCCTATCCTGGCCAGTTGGGCTGCATCTGTATATGCGGTGTAGGTTCCGGGGAGTAGCCCCAGGTAACTAAAATACCCATCATCCTCAGTGATCGTTTTTGCAACAAGATTTTGAAACTCATCAAATATGTTTACAATCAATCGCCCGATCCCGGTGGTTTGCTGATCCGACGTTAGGGATACGTATCCACCTGCCTCCCCAACTACAAACACAGGAACCGATAATTGTTTCACCATATTTGGCTCAGCCATTATTTCTATCACTTTATGCTTTATTCTATATGCGGGATTTTCAAAATTTTTGTCATCTAACAACAGGTAATATTTATTATAAGGTTCCAACGCTGCAATTTTTATAGCGGCTTTGTCATAACTGCGTTCTATTTTGCAGCCATCTACCCTAACATTCAGGTTTAATACATCCGGCTCGTTGGCATCACGGCGACCATTGTAGTTGATATCTAAAAAGGGCTTTATCAAAATGCTTCCCTGGCCTACATTGCCTCTATCCGTTGCAGCAATTTTTTTGGGATCACCCCCAAACAACAATCCACCCGAAGCAGTCTGGGTGACGCTCACATTGGCGCCTATTTGCCTTGCAGAAAAACCAACCTGGGCAAAAGAAAAATTGTGCCGTAGGCCTAAAGAAAATCCTGAAAAGCCAGCTAGCTTATTGTATTCATATCCTACGGTGGCCACCATGTTCCTGAAAGCTCTCTTTTCTGCCTCCGCCTTTATCAATACGATATTTTGCTCCCGATAATTGTACTGTACCTGTGGCGTAAACCGCACCTGAAATGGCAATGGAATATTCAGCGCTAACCTGCTCATAATCTCAGGCTTCTTAAACAGCACTGCGTAGGTGGTAACATTTGCATTGATGCGACCCTTTGTTGCGCTCGTTAGTAATTCTGCAGTTTTTAATTCCCCTTTATAGAATTTTGAATGGTTGATCATCAACCTGCTGAAGCCGACGATTTTTTTTGTTTTAAAAGGTATAGAGGCCAGCAATTTTCTCTCTTGCGTACTGCCGGTTCTTATGGCTTCCTGACCAGGCGCATATTGTATAAATAAAGCCTCTAACTGCAATTTATTTTTGAACCTGATATTCCCGGTTCCTTTAAACATCGTACCCGGTGCATACTCCGCAAAAACAATGAGTGACTTACCTAGCCTTGCAGATGCATTGGCAAAGGGCAGTACTTTTCGATTGATAAATTCAGCATTGTACTCTGTACCGGCGCCCAAAGTGAGGCGTTTGTTTATACCATAATTAAAATGTAGCCGGGAGAAATTGTGTTGAGAACTATCCGCTATTTTGCCTGCAGTAAAAGAATAGTCAAATTTATTTTTTGGCAAGAAAGCAAAAGGAATATTGATAAGCTGCTCGCTCAATCTCTCCTCGCCCCAGGGACCGTAGAACTTAAATTTTACATTCGTGTTTCCGTAAACAAGTGGCACTTCAAAAGAAAAAAGACCAGAAGCGTCTGCTTTTGTATAATCTATCAGCACTTCGTTTACGTACAGTTCCACCGTCCACCCGGGTGCTGTAATGTCACTCACCATGTAAGAGCCAAAAGATCTACGCTGCCTGGTAGGAGAATTGTTTACCTGCATACCAAGCAAGGAAGGCACTGCTGAAAATGCACCCGGGGCGTTCACCCTACCAAGACTCACCTGCTTAAAATATTTCTTTTCATTGTTCACATAACGCCATATAAAAGACTGGTTTTTAAAATCAAATGGAACTTTGTTTGAAAATAACAGTTGCGCCGTGGCCTCGCCACCGGCTAAAATACCTCCCAGGTTTAGTCTTGCTACAGTATTGTTGTCGCCCTTAAACCGGGTAGAAGCAATGTTCCAATCCATGGCACCAAGGTGCAGGATTTGCATTTTTCTTTGCACAATGGTATCAGGCTTTACTTCTCCCTTTAATTTGGTGATATTCCTTCGCATCTGTTCCAACCTTTTCTCCCTCATAAAGGGTAGCTCTATTTTTGTACTAAAATTTACTGTCAAACTGCGAAAGTTAAAAACACATTCGAGTCCAAAGGACTGCCCAAAATATTTTGCATTTAAATAAAACTCGTTAGAAGAAAAAATAAGGTCGTTCGCATTAAGCTTTGTAACGCTGTCCTTATAATAAATCTGATTGTCTATCCTGTTAATACTGTAACCATCAGTGGGGTTTGCCAGGAAGCCGGTGATGGCATAACCTGAGGCAGACAAGCTGTTCTTTATAGTAAGAAAGTTAAAAAGATCGGTAACGGGGAGGTAAACATCCTGGCCAATAATGAGGGCAGGTATTTCTGCAGTGCCTATACTCTGACCACTGAGTGTTACAATAATTTCGTCAAAAGTAACCTGGGTTTGCTGCGCAAGGGCTTTACCCGGCCACACTATGGTGCCCAATAACAGTATAAGCAGTTGCGTAACATAAAACTTCCTGCTTATGCAGAAAGCAATCTGGTTTTCCAAGTTGTGTGAATGGATGTTGGTGATTCAATTGTATTACTCTCTCACAAAAGAAATGTTTAAGGTGCCGCTGTAATTTCCCGGCGGCGAAACTGTTGCATTTCCTATTATTAATTCAGCCCCTATTTTTATACTGCTTTTATTGGGTGCATCGTCCGTAATAATAAATGGCATGGAAGGATTACTCCTGGCTATCTTTAATCTTATGGTTCCTCCATTGCTACCTGTAAGCAGGGTTGTTTCCTGCGCCAACATAGATACTATGGAACCCCTCGGTCCCGCTATTTCTAATATCAACGGCTGGTAAGATGCTCCAAAATTTAAAGGAACTACTGATCCCGTTCCGTTTCTCACACCCTCTGGCGAGATGCTGATAATGCCACCAGAAGCGCCCTGGGCAAATGCACCAAAATTAATTTCTTGCCGAACGGTTACTTGCAATGCAGTTTCATTTGTGGTAACTACAACGCCTATCTGCTGGGATGCTGCCTGCACAAAACACCCACAGGCCAGCAAAACTATCAACAGTAATTTGTAGCTAAAAATGATCCCTTTCATTTGGATGGATTGTTTCATGCAATTTGCCAGCGCATGCCACACTACAACGTATGATGCAATTAACTATTGCCCGGGCATTAAAATATATAGCAGCATACTGCTAAACAAGGGGTAAGCTTTGTTGGCAATAACATGTAATTTTACAGGCACAAAGCGTTTATTATATGAATTTAGCAAATGAAAACAAGCCGGTGATTGGCATTTCCTGCGGTGATACCAACGGCATTGGACCCGAAATAATTATTAAAACTTTTAGTGATACGAGGTTACTTGAATATTGTACACCCGTAATTTTTACGAGCAATAAGGTGATCAATTTCTACCGCAAAACACTTCCCGAAGTAAATTTTACTTTTAGCAGCATTAAGGATGCTACCCGCATTAACCCCAAGCAGGTAAATGTATACAACTGCTGGGAAGAAGATGGAGAGATAGCCCCGGGCCAACTTACTAAAGATGCCGGTAACAATGCGGTCATCAGTTTGACAATTGCGGCGGAAGCGCTAAAAGCTGGCAAATTGGATGGCCTGGTTACTGCCCCGATCCATAAAAAAAATATTCAGTCAGACGATTTTAATTTTACCGGCCATACCCCGTATCTAAAAAATCTGTTTGAGGCGAAAGATGTAGCCATGTTTATGGTTGCCGACAACATGCGTGTTGCTTTACTCACAGAGCATGTGCCAATTAAGGATGTGGCGCAATATATTACCAGGGAAAATATATTGAGCAAACTGCAGGTAATGATCGAATCGCTTAAAAAGGATTTCGGTATCAACAAACCTAGAATTGCTGTATTGGGATTAAACCCACACGCTGGCGACGAAGGCTTGCTCGGCAAAGAAGAAATAGAAGTGCTGATACCAACCATTAAAGAAGCCAGGCAGAAAAATACACTTTGTTTTGGCCCTTACCCCGCAGATGCTTTTTTTGCAAGAGGCCAGTACGAAAAATTTGATGCAGTACTTGCCATGTACCACGACCAGGGACTAATACCTTTTAAATCTTTGGCGCATGGCGAAGGGGTTAATTATACTGCCGGCCTCAAAGGCGTGAGAACTTCGCCGGATCATGGTGTGGCTTTTGACATTGCCGGCAAAGGCATTGCCGATGAATCTTCGTTTAGAGAAGCAGTGTTTACCTGTATACAAATATTGCACAACCGCAAAGAAAACGGCGAACAGTACAAAAATCCGTTGAAAAAAATGAGTGCTGCTGTATTACGAAATGCAGTAGATGAACGAATCAATATTGACGAGAGCTGAGTGAAGGTTTCAAAAGTTTCAGGGATTTAATAGGTTGGCTAACCTTTCAAACATTTGAAACATTTTAAACCTCTGAAAGACTATAAAAAAACGGACGCCGGTAGCCCCTTGTTGATCGTATAACTGCTAAAGGTTATCTCAGCTCTGCCCTTTTTGGCTTTTGCTTTATCTGCCGGGGTTTTGGTTGCTCCGTCATCAAAGTCAAAAGTTACTCCCTTTGGCAGTTTGTAATCTTTGGTATTAAATGAAAAAATTATTTTATCTGGCAAGCCATAAGAAGCATACTTGCCGTAACTCATCTCCAACTCGTAAGTGCCATTTTCTTTGGTGGTTGTTTTTGCCTTTAAAATAAGGTTGGTTATTTCATCTATATACACCGTACTCAGCACCACATCACTGTTATCATTGTTGGGCAACAACCTTGCAACCCTCACAGGTATGTTGCCTACTTTGTCTTTTCCGGCATCAATTACGGTATAGTCGTTACTCCCTAATATGCTGTTCATATTAATACTCACCGCACCCTTTGGGATAAACGAAACACCCTTCTCGCTTTTTACTTTAAGCAGGTTCGGTTTTTTAAAATATACATTCACCGTGGCAATAGGAACTTTTAAAAAAGTTACATTCGTTTTCATTTTTGCAGCAGCCTGGTAATCGTTCACCTTGTCTATTTTTTGCCTGGCTTTTAAAATGAGCGAACTAATGTCTTGCGCCCCAGCAAACAGACCGCTGCCACAAATAAGGGTAGTTAATAAGAAAGACTTGATAATTTTTTTCATCGGGTATTTTTTGAACTTGCCTAAACCAGGCATTGTACTGCATGTTGTTGTTAGAATGATAAAAGATATGCCCATTACGAAAGAATATCTTTTCTTCTAAAAACAACCACCGCAGCGGTGATAAAAATAAAAATATGAGCTAATAAAATCAGCAGGCTCTTCCTTATAGCCGGCCAATTTTCTATGGTTCCTTTTATCGGTTCACCATCTGTATTGGTGCCGATATAAAAGAATCCTTTCCAACCAACCAGGTAAGATGTAAAGAGCCAGGGCTTTATCGTATCGTCTATAATGGGCACGCTTATGTTGCTGATAATGGTACACACAATTACTATACAAACTGTAGCTATGATGGGGCCAATTGAGTTTTCTGCAAACACTGATAACAAAATTGCCAATGCTGCTATAACCGTCAACGCAACCGCCGCATAGCCAAAGGCAGCAAAATATCTCCACATGATGTCGTCTTTGGTTATTTGTAATATCTGCGATTCATCGCCCTTCACCCTAAAGATGAGCATATCATCGGCGCCAAAAATGAGCAGGCTTACAAACAATGCCATCACCGCCATCCAAACAAGCAGGCCAATGGTGTAAATCAAAGACGCAGCAAATTTCACCAATATTATCTGGCTACGGCTTATAGGTTTTGTTAATAATAAACGAAGCGTTCCCATATTGGCTTCTCCAGAAATGGCATCACCGGCTACAAGCGCTACCAGTATAGGAACCTGTATGAGCAAAGTGTTCAAAATAATGTAACACATAAAATAACCATTGATGGCTTTGCTCTTGTCCATATCAAAACTGTCCTGCACACTTTGCAGCATCAGGTTCATATAA
This sequence comes from Chitinophagaceae bacterium, assembly GCA_031425715.1. GTDB lineage: Bacteria > Bacteroidota > Bacteroidia > Chitinophagales > Chitinophagaceae > Ferruginibacter. The sequence goes on from JANPJW010000065.1 coordinate 16,601, forward strand.
CTTTGTCCATCTACCTTAAAGGCAAATTGAAAAATGGCCACAATAGCGGTAATGGCGGCAAATGCTATATAGGTTCGGGGCCGACGGGAAATTTTAAATAACTCAATTTGCAACAGGTTCCACATATCGGGCAGGGTTGGTTAGGGATAAGAAAAATTCTTCCAGCGTGTTTCTCGGGTTGATGGCCAAAATGCCCGTACCCATTTCCGTTAGCCAGGTAGCAAGTGCTGGAATATCAGTTTTGTTCATCTGTAGTTTGATACCTTGGGATGCGTGCTGCAAGTAGGGCGACCATTGCGTGGACTGCTCCAATAACACCCTTGTAGCTTCATTATCGGTAGTATCTAATTCCACCGCCGTATGAGATGGATCCAGCAATTCACTCACCACACCTTCCGTTACTTTTTTCCCTTTGTGAATGATGATCATGCGGTTAGCTATCTGCTCAATTTCTGAAAGTAAATGAGAAGATACGATCACCGTTTTACCGTGTTGACGGCTCAGATCCAGGATGAGGTTGCGCATATCTGCAATGCCCTGTGGGTCCAGCCCATTGGTAGGCTCATCCAACAAAATCAACTTGGGATTGTGCACGAGCGCAACTGCAATACCGAGGCGTTGTTTCATTCCCTGGCTATAGGTTTTTACTTTGCTGCCGCTTCTATCTGCCAGGCCTACCATCTGCAACTGGTCCATCAGCAATTTTCGGGAAACCTTTAAACCACTAAGCCTTGCAAAAATGGAGAGGTTTTCATATGCAGTAAGGTACTTATATAAGTCGGGCCGTTCAATTACGCCGCCTATCTGGCTTAAGACTTCATTGCGGTGTTGTTGCAGGGATTTATCAAAGATATTAATGTCGCCACTGCTCGGTTTTATCAGGGTAAGCATCATGCGCAGCGTGGTAGATTTTCCAGCGCCATTCTGGCCCAAAAAACCATATACATCACCTTCATTTACTGTAAAAGAAAGTCCATCTACAGCCTTTAACCCGTCGAACTGTTTGGAAAGATTGATTACACGAACCATTGCACTCATACTGCAAATTAACAGTATAACGGTCGCAAAGGTTGAACAAGACATAAATAAATGCGAAAAATACCTATCGTTTATTCCCCACCGGGAGACATATAAGATTTAAGCGCATTTACATAATCCTCAAAAGCCTCAATGCCCTTTTTTGAAACTTTGCATAGTGTGAGGGGATAGTTGTCTTTAAATTGTTTGGTTACCTCTATATAACCCACTTCTTTGAGTTTATTAACCTGCACGCTCAGGTTACCCGCCGTTGCATTGGTTTTCTCCTTTATAAAAGTAAACTCCGCCTCCTTTACGCTAATAAGCAAACTCATTACCGCCAGGCGCAATTGTGAATGTAATATGGGATCGAGTTCTTTAAATTCCATGAGTTAGGGCACTAGTGTTTGTTGAGATGCTGCCAGTTCCTTTTTGTACTGGTTTCTTAAAATGAGCCCAGGAATAATGTAGCCTATAAAAACTGCAACGGCAGTAATAAGCATATCGTACTTAAGTTCGGTATTTAAGAAAATGGCCATTGAGCCTATCCAGTTTATGATAGCACCATAAAGGAGTGGTTTAAACTGTAATGCTCCGGATTGAATAAGCATTAAAAAAGCGTAGATCATCAGTAAGTAACCGAAACCGTTATTAGCTCCTACCGAGACATTCATAGAAAAAATAATGATGAACAGGCAAACAGCAAATCCTATATCTACATATTTTAAAATATCGCTCACATAGCTTCTTGCAAGGGGTTTCCCTGGTTTTAAAAAGTTATAGACCAACAGTACGATTGCTATTCCGCCAAAAATATTCCAGGCAAGGAAGATATTATCATATTGATATTCTATAAAAAAATAGGTAGCAAGAGAAGCCAAAAAAATCATGGAACCCCAAATCAACCACCCATATCCATTATCTGTAAAGTTGGTTTTCGCCTTTTGAATCATCGTGTTAATCAACTGCAAACTTTCTGCTGCACCTATTTTGCTATTTTCCATCGTCTATGCTTTTATGCTTGATATTATGCTCAATTAAATAACCATTAAAGTAGCCAATGCTACTTCATAGTTGTACTGTTTTTTCGCCGTAAAAGATATGCCGGAATTATGTAACTGATCAGGATGGCGGCGGCTCCAAATAACATCTGGTAATCGTAGTTAAAAAATGTGGCGGTTATGGCCAAAGCCCATGCTGTTAAACCGCCCCACACAAAAGGTTTAAACTGTAAAAATTTACCTGAAACAAAAGTGCCTAAACCGTACAAAAGCATAAAGAAAGGGAAGATGCTGGTACCCCAGCCGAGTCGTGATAAAATCATACTCAACACAAAATAACTAATGCCCATTCCTATCCACAAATATTTCATGCTCTCCCCTACATAAGTGACGCTGGCTTTTTGTTTGTGCTGCCGCTTCCCTATTACAATGCTTATGATCGCAGCCGGAAAAGTCAACAACCACACCAGGTAATGTTGTTCGTAGTGAACAATATTTTTTAAAACAAACTGCCCAACACAACCAATAAAACTCACCCAGCCCCAAAGCAAGAAGTGGGGGCTGTTGTCACCCATATTTTGCCGGGCCTTGTCAATCATGCCCTGAATTAATTTCAAGCTTTCTTGTGGCGTAAAACTGCTATCTGTCATTTTAAATTATATTTTATTGAAAGCCTGCCCGGTAAAAGAGCAAGCTTTTTGTATGGATGACCAGGTTTAAATTATAAATGGCTTGGGCGAATTATTTGCATTCACTCAATATTTTATCGGCCATTTCTTTACCCCAGTTTGGATGCATGGGAGAAGCCGGCTTAAATTCCTGAAACAGTTTAAGCGCAGATTCTACCTTTGGTTTAGCGGTACCGCAACCGCCGCCAAACTGCTCGGGTGTGTACTTTAAAGACTGTGCGATCAGCATCTCTGGCCTCGGATTGGTAGGATCCTGCTGCCTGGCTACCTCTAGTTGTTTGCTACTTTCCTGGCCATACTCCATGTAGCGCTGCATAGGGTTAACCATCAAATGACAGCTAGCTATCATACTTTTTATACAGCTTATCTCAGAGTTGTTGGGATTCAAAACATCTGCTTTGTCTATCAGCTCCATCGCTTTATTGGCCAACATATCGGTCTTAGATTTGTCTTGCTCCATGAACCCGTAATTTACCTGGCAGAAAGCGGCGTAATAATAAGGAAGCCATTCTGTTTTTTCAGCATCTG
>JANPJW010000066.1:0-13465 GCA_031425715.1 Chitinophagaceae bacterium
GGCTGCACCAAAAGCAAAAAGCCTATGCCGACATGCAAAATGCACGAACTCAGCTGGATGCATTTACACAAAACATCATTGCTAAAAATGAATTGATTGAACAATTACAATTGCAGCTACTGCAGCATAACCAACAGGTAAATGATGAACTGGTTAGTAAAACCATTCTTACCGAAAACGACTGGCTGCACTTTAAAGAAATGTTCGACAAAGCCAACCCGGGTTTTCTTCCCGGACTGCATCAGCGGGTACCCGATATTACGGCGGCCGAGTTGCGGTTGGCGGCCCTCATTAAACTAAACCTAGGTAACAAACATATTGCCTCCATGCTGGGTATTGGCGCCGATGCAGTGCGTAAAACCCGAAGCCGTTTGCGTCAGCGCTTAGGCATTACCGTGGAGCAAGACCTGGATGATTATGTACGCAGCCTTGCGCTGATTGAAACGGCTTGAGTTTCGCTGATTTCCAACTACTTACTTTTTTCAGTTTAGTCATGTCACGTTTTGACACGCTACCTGTCCTGTTCTGTCACGGCAAAAAATTGGATTCACTTCTTCTGCCCTGTAGATTCGATGCAGAATCGCAAAATGTATGGAGTTCAATCGGAAAACTTTCGCAGGCCTTATTGCTTTGTTGTTAGCTATGCTTGTGCTCTTGTACCTGCTGCTAGAAAGCCGGCAACGAACGCTGCATATTGACAAGGTTCTAAAAAGCATTCCCTCAGCTACAAAATAGTTAACACATGAAACATAAACCAGGCAGGGTTTTACTTATTGTATGTATTTGCTTTATTGCAGCGCAAATAAAAGCACAAAATGTGGGTATCGGCACCAATAACCCTACGCAAAAGTTAGATGTAAATGGCAATGTGCGGGTTCGAAGCCTGGGCAACCCGGGTGCAATGAACCAACTGCTCAGGGCCGATTCTATTGGCAACCTGACCATCGCCACACCTACCACACTGCCATTGGCGGCACAGCAATCTCCTTTCGATCCGGTGTTGCAGGGCACCGCTACTGCAACAGGCGGCCCGTCGTGGGTGGCGGCAAACGGTACAACGGCTTATGTGGTATCGCAAACAGGCAATACGTTGCAGGTATTTGATTGCAGCAATCCTACAGCGCCGGTTTTGCAAGGCAGCATTGGTACCGGAACGACACCCCTGTGTGTGGCCGCCAATGGCAGCACCGTATATGTTGTGAACAATGGTTCCAACACTTTACAGATTTTCGACTGCAACAATCCTGCAGCACCGGTGCTCAGGTCTAGTATCGCAACCGCCACCGGGCCGGTAAGCATTGCTGCCAACGGAAGCATGGTTTACATCGCTTGTTTAAACGGTAATAGCTTTCAGGTTTTTGACTGCGCCAACCCAGCGGCACCGGTGCTAATGGCCACCATCGCTACCGCTACGCAGCCCCGAACCGTAGCCGTAAGTGGCACCACGGCTTACCTGGTTTGCTTTGGCGCCAGTCTCTTACAGGTTTTTAATTGCAACAATCCTGTGGCGCCGGTGCTCACCGGTTCTGTCGCCACCGCGGCATCGCCCCGTGGAATCGCTGTAAATGGCACTACGGCTTATGTTGTGAACGCCAGCAATAATTTGCAGGTTTTTGATTGCAGCAATGCCGCTGCACCGCTACTGAAGGGCGCCGTTGTCACCGGGAGTGGTAGTGCGCAATGTGTGGCTGTAAATGGCACAAATGTCTTTGTGATCAGCCAATCGTTGAACCAGCTGCAGGTTTTTGATTGCAGTAATCCCTCTTTCCCTACGCAGATAGGAAGCGCAAACACCGGCGCCAATCCCCGTAGCGTTGCACTAAGCAGCAACACGGCCTTTGTAGTGAATAATTCAGGCCAAAGCCTGCAGGCCTTTCGGGTGTTTGCGCCAAAAGTACTACTGGCACAGGGTGAAGACGGCAGCCTGTTTAACGTACCCCTTACGTGGCTCTCTGATAACCTGGGAAACCACCGGGCCTCAATGCCACTCAATCTCTCCACTTACCGCCTGGTGGGCAACGATGGCATTGCGGGACTTGACATTAGTAACAATGGCACCATCAATGCGTCGGGTAACATCAACCTGACCACCAACAAACTCGTTGGCGGGGGCGGCACGTCCGGCCTCACCATTTCGGCTACCGGCACCGTAACCACCGATGGCAATTTTAACCTTGGCATCAACAAGCTGGTGGGCAGCGGCGGCACATCGGGTATTTCCATAGCCAATAACGGCGTGGTGTCAACAGACGGCAATTTTAATTTGGGCAGCAACCAATTGGTCGGCGGAGGGGGCACATCAGGAATGAGCATCAGCGCCACCGGCAGGGTCGGCATCGGCACTACAGCTCCCAATGCCCCCCTGCAATTTTCCAATTTCGGTTTTGGCAGAAAGATGGTGTTGTGGGAGGGCGCCAACAACGACCACCAGGTGTTTGGCCTCGGCATCTATCCCTTCGAACTGCGTTATCAAATACCCAGTGCGGCAGATGCACACATCTTCTACTCGGGTTTTGATGCTGTCAGTTCGGTGGAGTTGATGCGCATAAGTGGCAACGGCTTTGTAGGCATCGGCACCTGGCCCGCTGCACCCACTGCTACCCTGCACATCAACGGCAATCAAAAAATTGAAGGAGTAAACACACTCGAATTTGGGTCCGGGATAGCGGGAAAAGACATTCATGCGGGTAAAATCGGCTACCAAACGTTTACTGCCAATACCCTGGACATTGTAGGTGCAGGCGCACTTGCCAACTTTAGAAGGATAAAACTATGGGCCGAAGGCGGCGCCGTTGTGAACGGGCCGGTGTTTGCTCCCGCATTTACCATCAGCAGCGATGCCCGTTTTAAAAGAGGGGTTCAACCTATCACTAACCCAGTCAATCTTTTACTTCAGTTAAAAGGCGTCTCCTATTATTTCGATAAAACCCGGTTTCCAGCCAATGGCTTTCCTGATGGATTGCAATACGGTTTTCTGGCGCAGGAAGTGGAAAAAGTGTTGCCTTCTGTTGTGCACACTGATGAGAAAGGATATAAGTCCGTCAACTATATAGAAATTATTCCGCTGCTTACAGAAACAGTGAAGGAACAGCAACAACAGTTGGAAAAACAAACAGTGGAAAACCGTTTGCTTGCGGAGAGGTTGCGCTTGTTGGAAGCGCAGTTTGCTGAATTGAAAAAACAACTCACTAAGTAGCGGCTTGTTTTCCACCAGGCTGATTTGATCGGGACGGATATGAACGCCATCATAAAAAATCTTATAAACAATGTCACGTATTTTACAACAAAAAAAGAGACTAACAACCCTGTTACGTTTGTTGGCACCCTTCTTACTTTTTGCCGGAGCCTGCCAGGCGCAGAACGTGGGCATCGGCACCACAACGCCACAGCAAAAACTTCATGTGGAAGGCAACCTGTTTGTAAAGGACAGCATAGGGATTAACGTGGTGAACCCAAAGGCAAACCTTGATGTAAACGGAAGCTTGTTGTTGAGGGGCCAGAACAGCAATTCGTTTGGAGCCAATATCCGTGCCGCAGTGGAATTGTACACGGGAAGAAACAGTAACAATCAGCGACCCCCTGGCGCCACCGTTACAGATATGGCTTTTAATTATGCTGCTGATGGAGGTGGCTTCCGGCACTTTTTAGCCACCCGGCATAGCAATGCCACCCTCTCCGGAAATGCAATTGACTTTTATCTCAACTACGCCACGGATGCGGAAGGCTCATCATCTCCGGGCGTTTTCAATGCAAACATGTTATCAATTACCCTTGCTGGTGTCGGCATCAACAAATTAAACCCGATGGCACCCTTGCATTTTGCCGAGGATTTTAGAAACCGCAAGATTGTATTGTTGGGCAACCTCGATAATGATCAACAGTTCCTGGGCTTTGGCGTAAACCCCGGCATGCTTCGCTACCAGGTGGGCAACTCTAATGATAGCCATGTGTTTTTTTCCGGCGCCTCGGCAACGGCATCAACTGAACTGTTTCGCATCACGGGCACGGGTGATGTAGGCATCGGCACATCCACACCTAATGCACAATTGCAACTAAGTAACATCCTCCAAAACCGCAAAATCGTATTGTGGGATGGGGACGTTAACAACAACCACAATTTTTTTGGTTTTGGCATTAATAATAACACACTACGATACCAGGTATCTAATGTAACCGACAGCCATGTATTTTTTGCAAGGTCCGGCAGCAACAGTTCGGCTGAATTAATGCGCATAACGGGAACCGGCAACGTGGGCATCGGCACATCGGCTCCTAATGCTCCATTGCAACTAAGCAACGCCCTTCTCAATCGCAAAATCGTACTGTGGGATAACCAGAACAACGACCACAATTTTAATGGCTTTGGGATTAACCCGTTTATGCTTCGCTATCAAATTAACACGCCAAACGATAGCCATGTTTTTTTCGCCGGCACCAATGATGCTACACCTACTTCTTTAGAATTGATGCGAATTACCGGCAACGGCAATGTTGGAATAGGTACAAATGCGCCAACTCAAAAACTTGATGTGAATGGTAATGCCCGCATAAGCGGTATTTTAAATGTTGATTCAATTGAGCAGGATGTCGTGCAGGTGCCCACTCTTTCTAATGGATGGATCAACTACGGAATAGGTTTTGCGGATGCCGGTTTTTATAAAGACCGGGAAGGAATTGTGCGGCTGCGTGGCTTGATTAAAAATGGTGCAATTGCCACTAACACCCTTTTATTTACGTTGCCTGTGGCTTACCGGCCCACATCCGGAAGACTCATTTTTACTGTTGACAATACTGGCACTGTGGGCAGAATTGATGTATTAGCTAATGGTGAATTGCGGCTCATTACTGCAATTAACAGCACTTATCTCAACCTTACCGGCATAGCATTCCGTGCCGATTAAGCAATTACAAAAACCAACGCCAATTTATAATAACATGCGAGCCCGGATATTGAGAGTGAGCATTGGAATTATAAAAAAAACCGGGTTCAATGAAAGAGATGCTCCCAGCCGCCAGCAAAATAGAAGCCGGAGGATCATAGGCTGCATGAAAAACGAACATCGCATCTCCGCCGGGTGAATGATATTTATAAGTTATCATTTTACAGTTACGCTGCTCCCGAACTATCCAGTCATAAAAAATCCATTTTATTGTAGCAACGCTGCCAACTCCTTATCCCATTGCCCCGTTTTGCCATATTCAACCACACGGCCTGTTTCCTTACCATCTTTCATCACAATAATGGTGGGCACATTGGTAATCTTGAATGCACCGGTTACCCCACCAATTGTTTTCTTGCTCCTGTCTACGGCAAAAAAACTAATCGCATTATCCGGGTAGTTGGCTTGCGCCTGGGCTTTAAAAAATTTGGGCAAAATAAACTGTGTGTCTTCGCACCATGTACCGCCGAATATTACCAACTGGGTTTTACCGTTGGCTGTTTGCAAGGCCGAAAGCAACTCAGCCGAGGGCGTATAGTTTTTCTCGCTGTTGCCATACCATTGGTAAGTAGCATCATTTTGCAAAGCATATTTGGTAATGATTCCATTGAGAATATGTTGCTCCGGCTGGTTAGGGTCTTTAGCAGACACATAAGGGCTTTGAGCAAATGAAGCGTGGGAGGCTGCCAGCAGGCAGAGGGCGGATAATAGAATTTTCATAGTCTTTATAAATTTGCTTTTAAGTCTAACAGAAAGGCTTTGGTTTTTTTAAGAGATTCTATGAGTTCAAAAGTTTCGTCCGCTTTTTTATTCTTCTTCAAAAAATCCTTAGCTCCATCTATGGTATATTTTTTTTCTCTCAATAAATGATAAATTAGTTGCAGGTTCTTGATGTCTTCGGGCCGAAACAACCGATCTCCTTTGCCATTTTTTTTGGGTTTTAAGATATCAAACTCATTCTCCCAAAAGCGTATCAACGAAATATTAACCTTGAACATGTTGGACACTTCGCTGATGCCGTAATAACTTTTCTGAAACAATACATCATCTTCGGGTACGTCCACCAGGTCTACCAGTACATCCATATCGCTCAACCGCATCCTACCCCGGCCCGATTTCTTTTCGGGCTTTTCCTTTTTCACCCTGCTCACCACGGGTTCCAGTTCTATCTCCCTGATCACTTCATCCACTACTATCAGCTCCGGTTCTGGTACCAAAATTTTAATTTCGTTTTTTTCTCCCTCGATTTCAAATTCTCCAGATGGACCAATGTCGCTCACCACAGCCTGCACAATTTCAATATTTGAAAGTTCCTTACAAGCTTCAACATTTTTGGGTCCATCCTTTTTTACAAAAGTTGTGACGTCCGGGTTTGTATCAAAAAAATCAAAGCCTAGTTGTATGTCCATAACTGTAAATAAAATTATTAAAAAAATGCTGTTTATGAAGTTTAATCTTTATCACTACAAGAAAATACCCATATATTAAACTGACTTCTCATGCTAAGCTCTTCATGCTTTTCTATTTATCCTTGTCCATTTTAGTGACATTCCTCCTTTCTTCATGTCAAAAGGATGAAGCCGTTATTTCCGAGAAAGGCACAGACTATTCAGTTATTAGATCTGTATTGAATGGAAAAATCCCTAACAACGAATTAGATTCCCTTAACTACAATTTGATTAAAAAAATAATGCTAAAAAACAATGAAGTTGTATACATTATTCCCTTTAACAACGATTCTAGACACACTTTTACAATTGTGACAAACAAAACAAAATCTACGTTTAAGGAAACAGTTTTGAGCATTAATAAGATCCATTTTGAGTTTAAAACCAAAGATCATAGTTCCGGCCAATGGAAAACGTTCCGCAAATCCACTAATGACATTATCATAGATCGCACAAACACTTTTAGCTCGACTAATTCATCTAACCCTGATTTACCAGAAGTTGTCGTAATCGCATACATCACTTCAGGCTCGAATTGGATAAATTTTATTATTTATGACCAACTATCTGCCAATTGGTCTTCCACCACGGGTGATATATTGGGATATAGATCTACTCTTGAATTTATTGAACCTGCCGGAGAGGGTGCATCCACCGGACATCCTCCTTTCGTAGGACCTATTCTAGAATTTGAGAACGATCTTGAGGCTATTGAATTCTTTGAGTGGCAACAAAATGCTAATCCCCAAGAAGTAGTTTTAATTGCTCAATACCCTATTTCAGCTTTAGCAGTTTTTAGAAATTCAAAAATTGCACTCGCCAGATCACAGGAATGGGCCAATGCCACGGGCTAATCGGTTTCAGACGGGAAGGCTGATGCAATAAGACATGCCTATTGGAATGCTTTGAATGTTAAGGATGCAGGGCTAGTAATTGCGACACTATTTGCAAACGCTCATGAATTTGGTGCAACCAGGCCGACTTATATTTCCCAAACATTATGGGATCTACAGAGAACGATGGATTTGCACAATAATTCAGTAGGAAGTGGTATAGCTGGGGCCGAAGGCTGGGGATTTTTCACGAATTCTTCTACAGTTTGGGACTATTTTTATTACGGAGCAGTCTCTGGAGACCTCGCAGGTTTAAAATACATTTGCCAGACAAGTGGACAGTTAATTTTCTGGAGTGACCCGTGTCTTTAATCAACATATATGAAAACTAAAGGAATTATTATAGCCTTTTTATTAAGCTGGTCGTGCATTAGCTGTTACAAAAATTATGAACTCGATACACCTGAAATAGTATTTAACAATATTTTAGAACAGAGTAATTCAGATACTTCATCGATCAAAAGGTTAGATAGCTTCTTATCTTTTGAATGGGATAAAATGATAATCTTACAACCATATCAATACCCGGTATTAAAAGAATGCGGATATGATTTTGATCTACCCGATTCAAAAATTAAATACACAGAAGGAAGTAAAGAATATCTTTTTATAAAAGACAAAAAAATAATTAAACATCTCATTCATACAGATACATCAAGAGAATACATACGACTCGTTTTAGACAAGTCTTTCAACAACACTTGTGGTGTACAAAACTCATCACAAGTGTTTATCAAATTTGTTTCAAATAGCAGCAGAGACTTTCTTGGCAAGACTTACCTGGTATTTAAAAAATAATATCCTTGAAAAAAATAATTATACTCCTTGTAAGCATATTCTATCCAGTACTGACTTCTAATGCCCAGGAAACATCTGATTGTTTCCAAATAAAATATCTTGATTTTTTTGGACTGGAAGAAACCAGTTTTTTGAAACTCAATGCGAGCAATGCAGACAAGCTTTTGACAAGCGATCTGCAAAAAAAAGATATTGGTGAGCCGGTGGTAAAGATGAATTTTTTTATCCCTGTTATTATCAGTCAGCTAAAAGACTATCATCCTCTTTGTAGTAGAAATGCAGATACTACGCTCTATAAATTGCTTACCCAACTTTACTTTAAAATAAGAAAAGCAGATATTACCGTTCTAAAAAATAAAACGCTATCAGAACAACTCGAATTCTTAAGAGATGATTTTTACCTGCTGGTTCAAAACGATTCTATTCTTGCCAGCATGATGTTTACCCTAGATGATGGTCCATTTTACGGAGTTAGTTCTGATTGTGTTCCGTCACAAGACAATGAAGTATTTTTAACTGATTTTGGAGAGTTAATCATTTGCACAAAAGGGCAAGGAAATGATATTTCTTTAGTAAGTAAAGATGATAAAATTTTATGGGCAAAAAAAATGGTTGGAAACAATAATCAGCTACTTCAAAATATTTCGTTTGAAAAAGAAAAGATCTCTAGAACTTCTCTTGGATACACCCTTCAAATGATGGCAAACGGAGAAAGATTAACCCTGTTTCTAAAAAATGATGGAAGTTTTAGATTTTATTTTCGCTCATGGTAAGTTGGCAGGCATTTAGTCTAAACTTCTGGCGCTTCCGGTAGCGGCCAGTTTTAACAGCTGGTCATATTGTTCTGCATTCAAATCGTTGCTAAAGAAATACACCGGGTTCACATTGGCGTTGTTGATAGACACTTCGTAGTGGCAATGCGGCCCTGTACTTTTACCGGTACTGCCCACCCACCCAATAATTTCGCCACGCACTACCTTTTGCCCGGCTCGCACTTTTACCCGCACCATGTGGCCATACAAAGTTTGGTAGCCATAGCCATGGTTTATTTCTACATGGTTGCCATAGCCATCGCCGGAGTTGCCGGCAACCCTCACCACACCATCGCCGGTTGCATAAATAGGCGTGCCTTGCGGTGCCGTAAAGTCAAGCCCCTTGTGCATTTTTGGCGTACCATACACAGGGTCTATACGCATGCCATAACCACTGGCTATCCTATTTAATTCTTTGTTGCTTACGGGTTGTATAGCAGGAATACTTGCCAGTTTAGCCTCCTGGTTGTTGATCAGTTTTTCAATGCTGCTGTAACTCTCCATTTGAAAGGCCATACGGGCACTCAGGTTGTTGAGCTGGCTGGCAATGTCTTTTCCCAACACATCATCACCCATAATACTGATCTTTTCCAACTCCTTTTTTTGCTCGATGGCTTTTGCACGGGCACTATCCGGAAGGGGGTTGGCCTCAAAAATAGAGCGGTACACTTCGTTGTCCCGCTTTTCCAACGATGCCAGCTGCTGCTCCAGCGTTTTTACTTTGGCGTTGATGGTATTGTAGTTGTCTTTGATCAGTTCGTACTTGCGGTTGGCCTCTATATCTGTTGGGCGGGGAAAAAACTTGATGTATAAATAAATGACAATAGCAGAACTTACTACCAGCCCGGAAATCATTCCGAAAAACCGCAACAACTTTACACGCAGTGGCGTAACCAGTTTCTCATAGCGCAAGGAATGCGTGTTATAGTAGTATTTAATTTTTTTCATAAAAACCAAATGCAGCCACAGGCGCTACAAAAACTCATGTTGAAATGCTTAAATTTGCCACTTTATAAAAATACAGGTTTTACTTTTTTAGGACCGGGCAGATGAATAAAACCCAACAAAGTTGTGTCATTTTAATCCCGATTTTTTGGGACTTACTTGTACCGCATATCCATTTTCAACTTTTTTAGAAGCACACAAATATAAACGTAACCATAAACATAATCAACCTATACCATTTATTTAAACTATATGATGACTGCTGCCGAAATAAGACAAGCTTACCTCGATTTTTTTAAATCCAAACAACATCTCATCGTTCCCTCGGCACCGATCGTTGTAAAAAATGATCCTACACTTTTGTTTACCAATGCCGGGATGAACCAGTTTAAAGATTATTTTTTGGGCAACAAAACAGCGCCGGCTCCACGCATGGCAGACACCCAAAAATGTTTACGGGTTAGCGGCAAACACAACGACCTGGAAGAAGTAGGCGTAGATACCTATCACCACACCATGTTCGAAATGCTGGGCAACTGGAGCTTCGGAAATCCCGAACGCCCCGGCGAGGGTTATTTTAAAGAAGAAGCTATTCAATGGAGTTGGGAGCTTTTAACAACTATTTTTAAAATACCAAAGGATAGATTGTATGCCACGGTTTTTGAAGGTGATGCAAAAGAAGGTTTGCCTCCGTCACGCATTGCCCTGGCAAAATGGCAAACGCTGTTACCCGAAAGCCAGATTGTTTTTGGCAACAAGAAAGACAACTTCTGGGAAATGGGAGACACAGGACCATGTGGGCCATGCTCTGAGATCCACGTAGATTGCCGGCCTGACACAGAACGTGCAGAAATACCCGGCCAGTTCCTGGTAAATAAAGATCATCCGCAGGTAATAGAAATCTGGAACAACGTATTTATTCAGTTCAACAGAAAAAAAGATGGCAGCCTTGAACCTCTGCCGGCAAATCATGTAGACACGGGGATGGGATTTGAACGACTCGTACGGGTACTTCAGAATAAAACCAGTAATTATGATACGGATGTTTTTAGCGGGACAATTGCTGCAACCGGGGAAATTGTAGGCAAAACTTACCGGGCTGATGATAGCAAAGAATCTGTTGCATTTAGGGTGATAGCAGATCATATTCGTGCCATTTCCTTTACCATTGCCGATGGCCAGTTACCCTCCAACACGGGAGCCGGCTACGTAATTCGCCGCATCTTGCGCAGGGCGGTAAGGTATTATTATTCGCATTTAGATTACAAGCAGCCATTGCTCTACCAACTCCTGCCTTTGCTTACCGCACAGTTTCAAACCGTGTTTCCTGAACTGGAGCAGCAACTAGATTTCGTAAGCAAAGTTGTAAAAGAAGAAGAGGAAGCCTTCTTAAGAACCCTGGACAAAGGTTTGAAAAGAATGGACAGCATTATTGGCAGCAATACAAGCGGCCAGGTATCCGGCACGGATGCTTTTGAACTGCTGGACACTTTTGGTTTTCCCATAGACCTTACCAGGTTGATAGCAGAGGAGAACATGCTCACCGTGGATGAGGCCGGCTTTGAAGCAGAAATGAAACAACAAAAAGACCGCAGCCGCTCTGCCACCGCTTTGGATACCGAAGACTGGCAGATTGTAAACGAAGGCAACAGCAAGGGTTTTGTTGGCTACGATTCGCTAGAGGCAACAACAGGAGTTTTACGTTACAGGAAAGTATCGGGCAAAGGAAAAGAACTTTACCAGATCGTATTGGAACAAACACCATTTTACGCAGAAAGCGGCGGACAGGTGGGAGACAGTGGGCAATTGGCATTTGGCCATCAGCAATTGACCATCATAGATACTAAAAAGGAAAACGATCTCATCATCCATTTTGCAGAAACCATTCCTGCTGAATTGAGCGGGCCAGTAGTAGCAACAGTTGATGCTGATCGAAGGAGAAAGATAACCCTCCATCATAGTGTAACGCATTTGATGCATGCTGCTCTTCGCCAGGTGCTGGGCAAGCACGTGGCCCAAAAAGGCAGCCTCGTAAATGAGGAGCAGCTTCGTTTTGATTTCTCCCATTTTGCAAAAGTTACCGAGGAAGAAATAGCGAACGTAGAACAAATAGTGAATGAAAAGATACGGGCCAACATACCGGTGGTCATCAAAACCATGGGTAAAGAGGAAGCCATTGCACTAGGTGCCATGGCTTTGTTTGGCGAAAAATATGGAGACCAGGTAAGGGTCGTAATGATGGACCCCAATTTCTCCATCGAGCTTTGTGGCGGCACGCATGTGGGCAGCACGGGCGAGCTCGGCATTTTTAAAATAAAAAGTGAAGGCGCAGTAGCAGCAGGTGTGCGCAGGATAGAAGCTCTTTGTGGCAGCGCTGCAGAAAAACTAATTGCTGATACGTTTGCAGAAATAGCTGCCTTGCGCAACATACTCAAAAACCCGGCAGACCTTGTAAAGTCCTTGGAAAACTTGCTGGCAGAAAATACTTCGCTTGGTAAACGCATAGAATCTTTGGAAGCACGCCAGCTCGTGGGTATCCGCAACGAACTCATGCAAAAAGATGAGATCATTAACAACGTGAGTTTCATTGGCCAGGTAGTAGAAGTGCCCAGCGCCGATGCCCTCAAAAAACTTTGCTTCGATCTCAAAAATCATTTGCATGACCACCTTGTTATTTTATGCGCCAACATTGGTGGAAAGGCAAATATCGCCATTGGCATCAGCGAAACGGTAGTAGCTGCCAAAAATCTGGACGCAGGCAAAATCATCAAAGAAATTGTAAGCCCGCTCATCAAAGGTGGCGGTGGTGGTCAAAAAACCCTGGCTACTGCGGGCGGCCAGGATGTGAGCGGTTTTGCAGAGTTGATCGGCAAAGTGCGAAGTCTGATATAGGTTCAATCTGGGTTACGATCACCAGCGCTTTGTAACTGAACTTTTGATTGTGAAGGCAAATAATCTGGCTATGCACATCATCTTAGAAACTCCCCGGTTAATCTTGCGCCGCTTCACCCCTACGGATGAAGATGCGGCCTTGCTGTTGCAGTTAAATAGCGACCCCGATGTCCTAAAATACCTGCATGAGCCTTTGCTGCAAAACTCTTCGCAGGCACGGCATATATTGGATTCGGTGATCCTGCCTCAGTACGATTTAAACCTCGGTCGCCTCGCAATTCACCTCAAAGAAAATGGCCGGTTCGTAGGTTGGTGTGGTTTAAAATTCAGGGCAGAACTGCAGGAGACCGACCTCGGTTATCGCCTGCAAAAAAAATGCTGGGGCCATGGTTACGCTACAGAAGCAGCAGGGGCAAGCCTGGAGTATGGTTTTGAAATGCTGTCCCTACAGCGCATAACAGGCAGGGCACATATGGACAATGCTAGCTCCCTCTCGGTGTTAAGGAAAATAGGGATGAAGTATTTGAGAGACGAGATGATAGATAATAGCCCGGTGAAAACCTTTGAAGCGCTCAACCACTCCCCTCAATTCATTGCATAACTGTTAAAGGAAAATAAATATTTGCGAAAAGTTTCGTATTTCAAATATTCCACTTAGTTTTGATGTACTAAAAGTTTCGTACATAAAAAATCAACAGCCATGAACAAAATTATTTTTTTCGCACTACCCTGGTTAT
>JANPJW010000067.1:0-10206 GCA_031425715.1 Chitinophagaceae bacterium
AAATTGGTTTTATGGGAATCGGCCAACAACGACCACGAGTATTTTGGTTTAGGTATTGAACCGGGCACGATGCGTTATTCGGTTGCCGGCACCGGCAGTGTACACCGTTTTTACGCAGGCACTTCTGCTGGGTCATCGCAATTGCTCATGAGTATTTGGGGAAATAAAAACCTGATTATCGGTACACAAAATGGCGGAAGTAAAGTTGGGATCAACAGCATATCCCCTTTGTATCCGCTGGAAATTGTTCAAACAGGCGGCAGGGGGCTCGCCATCATTGATCCCAATACGTACAATTATTTTGGTTTGAATACCAACCTGTTTGGTTCAACCAATAATCTATATATTTTATACAACGATGCCGGGGAGCATTCATAAAATCTGATGGCAGCTATCACAGCGGTAGCGACGAGCGCCTGAAAGAAAATATTCAGCCCATGCATGAGACGCTTTCAAAACTCATGAAATTAAAGCCAAGTACCTATGCCATGAAATACAATAACCCTGGTAAACAATCAAGCCTGGGTTTAATTGGCCAGCAGCTGAATCAATATTTTCCCGAATTGGTTTCCCTTACCGATGGGGCAAGCTTTGGGCATAAGGAACTGCAGGAAATATATACCATCAATTATAGTGGCTTATCAGTAATTGCCATAAAAGCCATACAGGAGCAGCAGGAGCAAATAATTGATTTACAAAAAAGAATGCAATTGCTGGAAGATCAAAATAAACTATTGATTCAGTTATTAAAAAACAAAAATTGATTTTATAAAAAATTATTGCTCTGTCAGCTTATCAACTACTTTTTTCCTTTCCCGGCAACGTCTCCCTCAGGAGATGTTGCGTAATCAGGTCGTCGATTCCTTGCTGCGCAGAAACCCACCTGCTACTTATTTGTGTTTCATTCGAGCATTCGTGGCAATCCTCTTACCCAGCAACGTCTCCCGCAAGGAAAATTGGGTATATGGGTGTTAACTTTTCTTATCGGCTTTATGTTGGTTTCGTTTAACCTTTATTCTAAACTCACTTCCTGCTTCTTGTGATTAGCCGGCATACGCTGTGATCACCCCAGGCGACAGAATGTTAAAGAGTACCCATAGTTAACTGGTAAAGCATCTGTTTCTGCCCAACTTCCCTCCCTGGCTGAGCCTGTCGAGTTCTAACTAATTGGGGGATGTATCGGAACTAAAAACCTTTGTACTCAAAGCAAACTTTATGGAAATAGCGAGTACAGGAAATGCGTGCCATTCTTGCACCCATTGCATTTTACTAATCTTTAATTTCTTATATTTAAATCAGATTTATCGTGAAGAGTTTTGCATGGTCGTTGTTTTAATAAATCCAAGGTTTTGAGACTGGCAATTGGATTTGTATGGCTGCATTTTACAGCGGGTTAAACTGTTGATGCCATGCGTAGGGAGTGCCTAAAAATCAAATAAAATAATATGAATTTACACGCTACAAACATGATGGCCTGCATGAAAGCTTTTCTGGTAATTTTTGCATTATTGCGCTCGGTGGAGTTGCCAGCACAGGTAGCAATCAACAATGACGGCACAGCACCACACCCTTCTGCGCAGTTGGAAGTAAAGGCAACCAACAAAGGATTGTTATTGCCAAGGGTGAACCCGGCAGCAGTAGCCAACCCCGCAGAAGGTCTCTTGCTATACAATAGCAGTAACGAAAAACTAAGTTATCGCACCGGAAGCGGCTGGGCCAATGTTGCATCGGCAACCGACCTGTATGCCCGCTTCCCAAATTCAATTGGCTACCAGGGGGCGATTAACAGTAGCGCTACCGATTACACTGAACGATTGTGGGTAGTACCGGCTGGCATTACTTCCATATGGGTAGAAGCCTGGGGCGGTGGAGATGCAGGAACACCCATACCGGCAGCTACCACCACCGGCAATGGGTCCGTTGGCTTTTCGGGTGGCGATGCTGGCGACTTTGCAAGTTTTTTAGTAGAGGTTACCCCCGGCGAAACGATTACCATACGGGTTGGCAGAGGCGGCCTTGGTTCGTCAACAGCGGTAGGTGGCGGATCATCCGCCATCATTACCAGCACTTTGCCAATAAAGAGGTATGAAATCAGTCAATCCCGGGGAGGCATCATTTACACCGGAACTGAGCCCGGCGCAATTGTACCCGGTCTGCTACAATTTATTGCCGGTCAGGATGGCGAATTTTCTGAAATCTCGTATGCCCAGTCGGGGCCCACTGAATATCGAAGAATTTTTAAGGCAGGCAATGGAGGAGATAGTTATCCTGGTCAGCGGGGCGGCAAGGGAGTTACCATCACCTACAATGCGGAAACAGGCGTTCCCCTGACAGGGGGCATAATTAGTACTGTTGGCAAAATAGGCGCCACGCCAGGGGCTGGCGGAGGTGCAAGCATAGGTACCGGTGGTTCGGGCGGTGCCGGGTTGGTTATTTTGCATTGGTAGGTGTGGGTGGAGGGTGGAAATTCGCACATCAAAATTCACTGATGATGGAGATCCTTCGCCTGCTACTTTGCCTGTCCGCCAGATCCATTGGGGCTGGCGCTGTTGAGGTTGCAGACATCATGTATCCGGAAATTGCAGACACAAAAAATAAATTACGATACGAACTCACAGCGAAGTCCCAGGCTTATTTGCCATTCGTATAAAAGGACAAAATACTACACAACTAAATATCTGCTCTTGAAATCAATCCCGTTAACTTCTACTTGTTTTTCCATAAATACTTCAACCTGTCCATTACCATTTTTGCCAATTCCATACCAGCCTGCTTCTTTTGTTCATCTGTTACATCTCCAAACTGCCCTTTTAAATTAATATCAAGTATATATTTACCCAGGTGAAACTTAAGGCCACATTCATCCTTGCCGGAAAAAAAACCAGTGTCCTGCAGAACAATTACACTTGCGGGTACTTCTTCCCACAAATCTCTACTGGCCTGGTAAGCATTTTTATAACTAATTAAAGCATTTTTTGCGCTGCCCAAATCGGTTAAACCAAGCGCAATAAATGCCTGGTCATCGTCGCTTTTAAAAATATACCTGCAGCCGGATTTTATGCGTACCGTGGGCCATGCTTCCATGCTTTTAAAGGGAATGGTAAAGGGGGATTTGGAAGCTACATCTGTACCGGGCATTACTTCGCACATTACAAAACTGTTTTGCACTGCTCCTTTGGCAAGAGCAGGATTGGGTTTTGGTTTGGGTTGAGAGAAGCCATTTGCTTCGGATAATAAGAACAGCAATATGGAGATAAAAAATCTACCTGTTGCTATGCGGTAAGGGTGGGTGGGAAAAATGTCTGGCATCTTCATGTTGTAAAATTTATTTGTTAGGTTTTTATTACAAAATAATTATTTATCTATTAGCGCCTTCAATTTTTCCACCGGAAAACTTTCTTCCATTTGTTTTGCAAATTTGAGGCTTGGCGGGTCCTGGCCCCATTTCCAGTACAGCACCATAAACTGTGGTGCATAACGGGGCAATGCCATATCAAAATATTTGGTAGTAAAGTTGATCAGTTTTATACCAGGCTGCCCCCGCTGGGCAAAATAACCTTTAAATTCGATAGCTTCTTTATCCAGGATTGCTTGCCGGGCAAGGGTTTCGGCTGTAGCAGTATCTAAGTATTCGTTTACCGGTTTTACTTTATCGTTGTATATTTTTTCTGTTACTGCCCTATTTTTTTGTACGGTATTTTCCTGGAAGTCTCTTAACTGCTGCTGCAGTTTTTCTACTGTGCTATTCTTTTGTTCCGATGTGAGAGCATTACTGGCCTTCATGGCAGCAATATTTTCTTTCATCTTTGTTACATATCTATCGTTGGCATCCAGTTGTTCTTTCTTGTTTTTCTCCAGCGAATTTTTATAACCTGTTAGGTATTGTTTTTGGGTGAGAATATGCCATGGCATTTGTCTGTTATGGCCAAGTACAACGGCCCTGTCGGTTGGTAATCCCGGTCCTCCGGCTCGTTTTGGTTCGTATAAGGTGAGTCCTTTCCATTTACCAATGGAATCCGGCATTTGATAAATGGAAATCATTTTGCCATCAGCATTGATATTCCAATCATTTATTTTTTCACAAAATAAACCGTAGCTATTAAAATAAATTACGAGAGATGAGGAGCTTTCTTCTCCCAGTAAAATTTGGTCTGCGTTAGCGCAAAAATAAGTAAACACACCGCAATTAAAAGATGCTGGAACCGGGCCATTGTGCACAAAAGAATTTCCACGAATTGAACCATGCCATACCAGTTCAAAACCGCCTAAATCTGGCAATGCTTCTTTAATTATGGGCAATGCTTTTTCAATACGGCCAAGCAACAGGTTGTGCTGGCTAGAAGGAAAAGTTTTGTCTGGGAATATGATGTCATCGCCGGAGGAACTCTTTTTCCAGCTCCCCTTTTTCTTAAATAATTCTTCTACTCCGCCACATACCTCCGACTGTTTAATATAATACTCCTTAAGAGCGTCTTTGTTTCGGCTAAGCTGTGCAAAACTGTTGTTGCAAACCAGTACGATCATCCATAAATAATTTTTCTTTTTCATACTCACTTTTGAGGGTACACTTTTATATTTTTGTGGAGTTGTTTTTCGGTAGTTGGTGCCAGCAAATCTGTCCCTTCCGCATCCCTCATATCTAAGCCTGTATTGATGCCGATACGGTACGAGGCCCCAACCGCAATCTTTTTCTCTTTAGAAAATGTAAGTCTTTCTCCTGCTTCAAATGCTATGCCTGCAGATGCACTAGCACTTACCAGCATACCTGCATCATTAAAACCACTCGGGTCAACTGTAAGATATAAAGACATGCCTACATCAGCACTCACACCGGCTTTCACAGCTCCTAACTCAAATCCTTTGCTATACAAATTATCGCCAATACCAATACTGATCGTGGATTGACGGGTGTTTATATTTCTATCTAATTTAAAATTAGCCACTCCCAGATGGGCGCTTACGGATATTCTTTCACAGTCTATTTCTAACGCTGCAACAACCAAGGATTTACTTACCGTAAAAGGGCAATCGTAATCTGTCAATACCAAGGCAGAGTCTTCTGACGCTTTAGCGATTCCATTATCCAGACAAGGCTTTAAAATAATATTTTCATAAGCAATCTTTTCTACTGCTGTCAGGTATTGAGTTACGCTTTCATAAAAGGATGCATCTGCCGCTAATCTACTTCCTGCCGCCATGGGCATCCAGAATAGCATGTCTTCTAAAATCTCACGACGTGCTTTCATATTTTTTATTTGCCAGTCGTTGTTTAAGGCGGCAAACTGTGGCAGGTATCTATTTTTTAAAGCGTTGGATGCTTTGCAGTCAGAAGAAACCAAATCATATTCTTTATCATATTGCTCTTGCAACAATTTTATTCGCCGGCGGTTATCATCATTAAACCTGCTCAACTCATTGGGCTTCTGGCTGTATAAATCTTCCATAATTTCCTGCTGCATAATACTTGCCATTAACTGAAAGGGCCGCATGTATGATTTCCCTTCACGCACTTTTTGTATGTTTGCCGTATTAAGAGCCATAGCCGAGTCGCCTATCTTTTTTGCCTGTGATCTCGCAAGCAGGCTATACTTATTTATTGCTTTTCGTAGCATTTCAATAAAACCATTTAACTCACTCTCCACATCTTCTGCTTCGTCAATATTTTCGCATTGTTTGGGTAATTGAAATTTATACTGGTTAAAATATTCAGGGTAGGTAATCTTGGGCCAGATCAGTTTTTTTATCTTCCAGTTATCTTTATCGTTTTTATCAATTGAGCGCAGACCTCTGTAAGCAGAACTAGTAAAGCCACCACGAATGGAGTTTTCAAAATAGATTTTTGCAGCATCCTTATTCCCTCTTTTAAATGCTATAAAGCCTGCTGTGTTATTGGCTTCCGGATGTTCGGGAGAAAGTTTAATACAGCCGTTTAAATAAAGCATGGCAGAATCGTACAAACCCAGGCCGCAGTAAGCCTGGCCTAAATTGTTACTGGCGATTGCATTTTCCGGGTTAACGGTCACCAGCGTTCTTAATATGGGTACCGCTTTGTAGCCTAGGCCAGCAAGATCTAAAATAGCACCCGCATTGGTGAGCAGCAGTGCATCGTTTCCATTAAGTGAAGCACCTTCCATTATCAGTAAAGCAGCTTCTTTGGTATAGCCATTTAGCCAGGCAACGCTTGCTGCGGCTTCTAGTTGCTGAGGTTTGCGCCCAACTTCATTTGCTATATCATCCGCCAGCTTTATCGAAGTTGCTGGAAATCTTAAACGCATCAATTTGTATAGGTCAACTAAATACTTACTTAATTCTTCCACTGATAAAACCTTTATTGGTATCAACCGGATTTTTGCAGTGTCGGGTAAACGCATTGTAATTGTTTCAAATGAATTCTGGCGTGGCCTAAATTGCTCTGCATCAGCCTTAATTGGTGTTGTGCCGGCTGCCTGTTTCACTTTTCCATTTTTTATGGCCTTCATCATAGAGTCAGATGTTTTCTGTATCATCTGCATCTGGGCTTTCAGTTGTTCCAGCCTTTGTTCATCCGTTTGGCAATTGGCAGCAAGGCTACAAAAAAAAATAAGGAAGAAGTTTACAATAATATTTTTCATTCATCAATATTTAATCAGCATATCTATCAAATCAAAATCAAATAATTAATCTATACCAAAAGTGTATACAAATACTTTCATATTTTTAGCACTGGTAACATCTCCTTCTTCTGCAGATCCCCCACCTAAAAATGCATACTCGCCTTTCTCCAATTTATTTTTAAACAATATTTGGGTAAGTCCCTTTTTAAATTGCTTGCTGCTGGTGGTAACTCTGGTGTCAGTGGCTTTTCCACCAGAAGAAACAGCATTGGATACTAAACTCAATGGGTTAAAACCAGGTTTATAGTCGCCTTGTACTGCAACCCTCTTACCAGCAATAACATTTAGTTTATACAACATAACAACCTGGCTTGCATCGAATCCAATCGTTCCGGTATCCATTGAAAACATTCCAGTACCCTGCTCCAAGACAAAAATGGCAGTATCGGTATTTAAGCGCAAAGGCGATCTCTCCCCTTCAATTTCAACTGTGAAACTAACACCCGCAAAACCGCCCAATTTCTTTTTTCGCTTAGAGACTGCGATTGTTTTATCAAGACAAGTCTGTGTATCTGTGGACGGATGATATAATTTAACTTCAGTGGAAGGAACGTTGCCAATACCGGAAATATCCTGCCCTTTCGTGGTAACAGAGAAAAAAATACAAACCAATAGCATTAGATTTTTCATTGCGCTACATTTTAGTATTAATAAATTTATTTTTAATTCAGTTTTTATCTACTGGTTTTATAATTACCGGTATTCGTTAACGCCAGCTTTTGTTGCCCAATAATCTTTTAATTCATTTCTCTTGATAAAATTATTGCAGACAACCCCTTTTTAAACCAGCCATCACACAATATTATAATTCCATTATTATTGCACACGCTACTTTTATGATGACTATTTTTTTATTAAAATGTTTTCGCCAATTTGTACAGAACCATTGGTTGAAGCATCCCATGTTACAAACGGGAATGAAGCACGGCCTCTTCCATCATCGTAAATAAGATGTATTGTAAAATTGTTAATGCTGTACTTTCCTCTTCCCGGATTTTTAAACATGGCATCAAAACTTTTTACATAATACAAAGCGGTATTATCTTCAAAGTGACCATCTTTATAAAAGGTTATGGTAGGTTCGTGGCCAAAGGCGGCGATAGCTGTCTGGCTGCTATCGGCAGTGTAAATGCCAGATAAACCAAGCCCATCTACCGATGCTAATTTTGTATAAGCATATTCGTTATAAATAAGTTTTGGTGGCTCAAAACTAAAGCCCAGTGTACGTGGCTGGCTATTTTTATCAAAAACTACTGTTCCTTTTTTTACATCATAATCGCCCCAGTAGCCGGCATTTATTTCCCGGTCCACGTCCCGGTCAAAATTATTAAAACCATTGTCCGGTAATTTATTAGAAGCCTTTAATTTTCCATCGTTGTAAACAATCAGGAAGGAAATATTTTTAGCAATGCCACCGCTCATGCGCAAACCCGATTGCAGACCTGTATAAATTCCCTGTATGCCATTGCCTTTTAACGTATAATTTCCCGTTGCTACTTCCGACAGGTTTTTAAATTTTAGTTTAGCCCAGAATGGTTTTATATCCGTATTCACGGTAATATCGAAATCGTTGATGTTGTTTGCAAATACAATAACGGTTTCTAATCTGTCTTTTACTTTTGCCACCCACAAATGGGCATACAGGGGCATTTCGTTTCCTTTTATGATGTTTGTTCCGCCCCTAACAATATCATATCCTTTGATAGATTTTTCTTTAAGCAGATAGGGCTCCTGGTACTTTGTATATTGCCCTAAATATTTTTGCCAGGCGTTGTTAAAATCAGTATCAATGTTGCCGCTTGATATACTGCCTTTAATAATGGCAATATTTACCCATCGTTGTGGGTCGTTGTAGATAGTAGGCTGCCTCAAAGTATAATTTTCTCCATCGGCCTCAAGCCTCCATCCTGCCGGAACAGTAAATATTAAATTGCCGCAACTTACGAATGAGCCGTTGCCAGCCACACTGCCATTGCTGTTTTGACTGTTGTAAACGGTCTTGCTTACCGGGATGCTTTTCACCTCTAAAGGGCTGCCATTACTACTTCCGGCCTCGCAGAAATAAATATCCGCATTGTTTTTATTGCGGTTCAGGTAAATCATAATGGTTATATTTTGCCGGGTAGCCCAGTAATAATTCTTTGACAGAGATGGATACAACTGCCAGCCGGCAGCAGCAATGTTGTTTTTAAAGCTGTCTTCTCCGACTGGTACAGCGGTTTTAAATATTTCAATAGTACTCAAGGTTGCACTGTATTTACCCGCTTCCGTTTTTAATTGTGCTCTGCCGGCAGATTCAATTAAAAAGCGCTTGTCCCATTTTGTATTTAAAGGCAATGAAATGCCTGTTAATGCGGACTTAGAAACGGTAATTATCTTTTGGGCAGTTATTTGTAAACAAGGCACTGCTCCTAAAAGCAACATAAAAAGTAACTTCATTTTAATAATCATTTCAATGGATAGTTAAGGCAGTTATTTTTCAGAATGCACACATTTTTTCAAAATCAATTATTTTTTCAGCCTTATTTTCAAAATCTCCAACCCGCAAATAGCTGAAGTACATTGTTTCTAAGATTACTCCCCTCCAGGTTTGGAATAAAGGGGGGATAGGGGATACCCGGTTTAATTTCCTTGTTGGCATTTGCCAGGCTGATGTTAAACCTTGCACCAATCATAAGCCCGCTTATCGGGTGAACTTCTATTCCTCCGGCAAAGCCATAATCTATTTTGTTGTAGTAATCGGATACCTTGCTGTATGGGCCGCTGTTTCCTGCATTTATGCTGCTGTCTGCACTGGCATTTATTAAAAAAGCTACCTGGGCACCTGCCTGTATTTGCACAAACCTGGTGATGTTAAAAGTGGCGAGCTGCGGAAGCAGGATATAGTCTAGCTGCACAGTGCCTGTAGTTGTTCCCTTTGCAAAGTCGTAGCCCTGCCTGCTGTAAATAAGTTCTGTTCTAAAGCCCCTTCCCTTGTTTTGCGCACTACCCGGCGAGTAGAAAGCGCCCACATGAAAGCCGCTGGTATTTTGCGCCTTTACTTCGGAAGCTCCGGTTACTTTTGCAAAATTATAACCGGCCTTAAAACCAAGACCGATGGATTGATTTCCTTTTTTTTCCTGTGCAGTGCAAATGGATATTCCAAAAAGAAAAGTGACTGTACCGATGAAAATAATCTTTGTCATAAACTATCATTTTAAAAGCCTTAGCCCATTGGGATTAATATTCTTATGGTGTAAACTTCCTGCTAAATTTGTTGCAATACAATCCTGTAAAAAAGGGAAAAACCAATCCCAACAAATCGGGATTTTTAAAAAGCTGTTGGAAATGTAGAAAAGTAAGGAGTACATTTGAAAGGCGGAAAAAATCTATTGATAAATCTTACGATGAAAAGAAACTTATCCTTGTTTGCTGCTGTTGTTTTGGTAAACACATTTTTTGTTTCTTCTCTTGCAGCCCAGGTTAGCGTGGCAGACAGTCTTAAAAATATTTTATCGGTTGAAAGAAATGATTCCTTAAAAATAATATTATTAAGAGATATTGGTTACGCTTA
>JANPJW010000068.1:0-12082 GCA_031425715.1 Chitinophagaceae bacterium
CGTGTTTAAACGATTTTTACCCATTACCCTGCTTAGCTATTTGTTTGTAATAGGAGTTAACTGGAGCTGTACCAAACTGGATACTACAACGCTTGGAAGTGACCTCATACCTGCTGTAGATAATGTAAATACCTTTGCCGACACGCTTGATATTATTTCCAACCAGGGCATTTTTAATGACAGTTTTAAAATAGGCAGATCAGAGAATCATGCCCTTGGGCTCATTAGCAATGATCCGATTTTTGGAAGCACAGATGCCCGCATTTTCTTTCAACCCAAACCCACTTTTTATCCCTATTATCTCGGAAATGCCGGGGACACCATCGTTGCAATAGATTCTATTGTGTTGACCCTGGCATATGTGGGAGCCTGGGGCGATACTTCGGTAGTTCAAAACATCAAGGTGCACAGCATCAACGATCTCAACTTTGCAGATTCTGTTTATAAGAAACCCCAAACTATTGGGTACACTCCCACAAATGGTAACCTTATTGGAGCCGCCACGGTAAATATAAGCACACTTAAAAACGTGGTTAAGTTTAACCAGGGTAAAGACAGTACCACCAACCAGGTGCGTATCAAATTGTCTGATGCTTACCGTGACTACTTTTTTGCAAACAAAGACACTGGTGCTGCTTCCCTCAGCAATCCCCTGAGAAGTGATTCGCTTTTTAGAAAGTTTCACAACGGTTTTGCCATTTCTTCCACAGCAGGGAATGCATTAATGTATGTGAACCTGTTAGATGTAAAAACCCGCCTGGAAATTTACGTACGTAAGAAAAATAATGCTACCGGAAAATCAGATACCACGTTTAATTCTTTTGGGGTGCTTCCTGCCAGCAGCAACATTGCCTACATCACGCCATCTGCCACATCTAATTTTGTGAGCCGCAGCTATCCGGCTAATGTATTGAATCCGGCCCCGGGAGAACTTTACTTGCAAACCGGCCCCGGTACTTTTGCTACGCTGAATATTCCCGGCCTTACGGGTATGAGCAACAGGATTGTGCACCGGGCGCAAATAAGCATAGAACAAATACCAATGGACCCGGTTTCTGACAGTATTTTTTCAAGGCCTACTTATTTATACCTGGACATAAAAGATATGGGAGCCACCAAATGGAAGCCACTTTATTTTGACCTGAATCCTAATGCGAGATACGATCCTGATTTCACATCTGGCTTACCTTATTTTCCCTCTTCAGGGGAAATTGAATACGGTTATTTTGGAGGCATTGCCCGCAAAAAAACAAATCCCATTGGAGAAAAAGTGTGGTATTACGACATAAACGTAACCCGTTATGTGCAGCAGATGCTTACCAAGGGAACGCCCAACTATGAGCTGCGTTTGTTCCCTGGCTTCAGCACCACCTATCCACAGCATGGTACCAGTGCAAGGCCTGCTGATATTATTCCACTGGATAACCCGCTGGCCTTTGGCAGAATAAAAATAAAGAGCGGTAATTATCCCGACCCCCAAAAGAAAGTGAAAATGCGAATGACCATCATTTGGTCTAAAATATAAAAGTGCAAATGTCCTTATGATTATTTCATGAGGACTTTTGCTTATTGAGCATACCCCCTTATATTTGCACCATTCAAAAAAAATATATATGCCTTATTTATTTACTTCAGAATCTGTTAGTGAAGGACATCCGGATAAAGTAGCAGACCAGATCAGTGATGCGCTGATTGATCATTTTTTAGCTTTTGATCCTACCAGCAAGGTAGCATGTGAAACACTGGTAACTACAGGACAAGTTGTGCTGGCCGGTGAAGTAAAAAGTAAAGCCTATTTAGATGTACAGGAAATAGCCCGCGGGGTGATACGCAAAATTGGTTATACCAAAAGCGAGTATATGTTTGAAGCCAATTCCTGTGGTATTCTATCTGCCATTCACGAGCAGAGTGGCGACATCAACCAGGGTGTAGATCGTAAAAAGAAAGAAGAACAAGGTGCCGGTGACCAGGGGATGATGTTTGGTTACGCAACCAATGAGACAGACAACCACATGCCTTTGGCTTTAGCACTTAGCCATGATATATTAATAGAACTGGCTGCTATACGCAGGGAAAACAAGCAGATAAAATATTTGCGTCCTGATGCGAAAAGCCAGGTTACTTTAGAGTATGATGACAACAACGTGCCTACCCGCATTGATGCTATTGTAGTTTCTACGCAACATGATGATTTTGGAAAAGATGAAGTGATGCTTGCGAAAATTAAAAAAGACATCATCAATATTGTGATACCAAGGGTAAAAGCGAAGTATGCTAAATACGACCATCTTTTCAACAGCAAAATACAGTACCATATCAACCCAACTGGTAAGTTCGTAATTGGTGGCCCGCATGGTGACACCGGTCTTACGGGTCGTAAGATTATTGTGGATACTTACGGCGGTAAAGGTGCTCATGGTGGCGGAGCTTTTAGTGGTAAAGATCCTAGCAAAGTAGATCGCAGTGCGGCCTACGCTACAAGGCATATTGCCAAAAATCTTGTGGCGGCAGGTTTGTGCAGCGAAGTATTGGTGCAGGTTTCCTATGCCATTGGTGTAGCCAAGCCTACCAGTATCAACGTGGTTACTTACGGCACTGCCAAAGTAAAATTAACGGATGGCCAAATTGCAGAAAAGATCATGAAAATGTCTTGCTTTGATATGCGTCCTTATTTTATTGAACAACGCTTGAAATTGCGTAACCCTATTTACAGTGAAACTGCCGCTTACGGGCATATGGGCCGCAAGAATGAAATCGTAGAAAAAACATTCACTTCTCCTGATGGAAAATCTATCAAGAAAAAAGTAGAGTTGTTTACCTGGGAAAAACTGGATGCAGTAAAAGAGGTAAAGAAAGTTTTCGGATTAAAATAGTAGCCCCCTAAATCCCCCAAAGGGGGACTTGCGAAGACCATAAGTTTTAAGAGCTTATGGTCTTTTTATATGACCCTAAATCCCCCAAAGGGGGACTTTGAAGACTATCAGTTTTTGAACACTTAAGGTTTTTTGGTTGCAACATATTTCTGATGTCAGATGTCAGAGGTTAGATGTCAGCTGCCAAAACTCACGACCTGGGCCACCCGCTTATTTCTTAGCAAGGAGCATCTCCCCGCAGATACTTAGGTTCGCTCAGCAAGACAGCTGAATTTCATCAGCAGAGCCCTTGCCCATCATAGCTGTCACCCCGTTTCGATTTTTATCGGGAGGGACCTGCCAGGCGAACCGCAAAGGATGGTTTTTCCGGTTTTGCAGAGCAGAACATTCATTAGCTTTGCAGCGTGAAAAATTTCAGACAACAACATCATCGCCCCAAAAAAAATACACTGGTTGTAGGCCGGGAAGCCATTATTAAAGCCCTTAGGGAAGGCCAACAGCTTGACCGCATCTATATGCAGGCCACGGTGCACGGCGAAGTGATAGACGAGATCAAAGAACTGGCTGCGCAAAACCTGGTACCCATCAATAAAGTGCCGGTAGAAAAATTGAATAACCTCAATGTGAGCAACCACGAGGGCTGCGTTGCACTCATCTCTAAAATCCAGTTCCAGGATTTGCAACAAGTGATTTCCTTTGTGGTAGAAAGTGGAGAAGTTCCTTTGTTCCTGATCCTGGATGGCATTACGGATATCAGGAACATTGGTGCCATAGCGAGGAGTGCACACGCCCTGGGTGTGCAAGCCATCATCATCCCCGAAAAAGGTATTGGTGCATTAAATGAAGATGCCATTCTCACCTCTGCCGGTGCCCTGGAGAAAATAGCGGTGTGTCGTGTTCAAAGTTTGATGAAGGCCGTAGATGATCTTCACCTGAATGGCGTCAAAGTTTTTGCCAGCGAAATGACGGCAGCTAAAAAAAGTTATGAATGCAATTTTGCAGAACCATGTGCCATTGTTATCGGAGGTGAAGAACATGGAATTTATCCTACCCTCATGAAAATATGCGATGAGCAATTTCAAATACCCATGCCGGGAGAATTTGAATCCTTAAATGTATCGGTGGCTACGGGGATCATATTATATGAGGCGATGAAGCAACGGCTGGGATAGAATGGCTTAAAGCAATTTTACACTTCTTTCTATAAAGTTTTACTTTTTGTAATAAAATGTCTTAATCCTTTCAGTGACCTCTTTTTGCTTGTGTGGGATGGTATCAAACAAATGGTCCCACCAGGTTACAGTTACGCCGAAACATTTATCCGGGTGTTTGCAATGGTGATGAATATGAAATTGATGTACTTCAGGAAATATTTTTGCAGAGAATTTTTGGTGCAGGAACCAATGCATCAATGTATAAATTACAAAACCGGTATACAGGCCTGTGAAAAGAATTATCCAGTTTTTATATAGATAACAAAATATAAATAATGCTATGTTTCCTGCAAACAGAAAAATTCTTTGTTTGCCGCTGATCTCAATGTCGGTGGGATGATGATGATGGGTCATATGTGATGCATACCCGATTATCCTGGAATGATCCCCATTGCTGTGCATTCTGAAACGATGATTAAAATATTCTATAAATGTCCAGCTGAGCCATCCCGAAAAAAGCATTAAAGAATATGACGTGTAGGGGTCTGAACTTTTTACACTGAATGCAATAATGATCAAAGGAAGCAGCAAAAGCAAGAATTGAAGCACAGACTTGGCTACTTCGGGGAACCATAAATTTTGATGACCTGTTTTACTATTTGTTTTCATGATTGTGTTTTTTAAGATTTATAGAATAATAGGGGATAGCATCTGAAAATGTTGGTTTAGGTGAAGGAGGAACAGTTTTTAGGGCATTGGAATTAAGGGTTCGCATTTGCCGGTTTATAAAAAAGGTTTTTAAAAAACTTGGGATGAGGTTATTAAGTACAAGTAAAAATTTATTTATATTTCCGGGAATAATCACTTCTCTCTTTTTTAGTAAACCCTCTATAGCGATGGTTGCTACTTCTTCGGGATTCATGGCCGATTGCCGTGCCAGCCAGCCACTTGATTTTAAGAGTAGTGTGCCACTCATATTGGTGTACATGCAACCCGGGCAAATAACGCTTACATTAATTCCCCGGGCTTTTAGTTCGCACCGCAGGCTTTTTGAAAAGGAGTATATATATGATTTGGTAGCACCATACACCTGTTTTTTTGCAAGGGTGAAATAGCAACTTAAGCTTCCGACATTTAATACGTTGGCCGGGCTGTTCTTTTGCAGTTGCTCTAAAAACAACCTTGTAAGCATTGTGGTAGCCAGTATATTTAGTTTTATCTGCGTTTCATACAAGCGGAGCGTTCCTTCCGAAAAAAGTAAAGTACTACCCAGGCCTGCATTATTGACAAGCATATTAACCCTTAGTTTCATTGCTGAAACCTCCTCAAATAACGCCAGGCAGTTTTCTTCCTTACAAAGATCTTTTGCAATGCCGATTACATCCACGGAATAATTTCTCTTTATAAAGTTGGCCAGGTTGGCTAATTCAGGGCCGGGTAATGCAACCAGTATGAGATTCATTTTTCTGCCGGCACACTCAAGCGCCAGGGCTTTTCCAAAACCTTCACTTGCTCCTGTTATGAGTGTATAATATTTAGTGTGCATGATTTTGCAGGTTTAAAAATTGAATCGTTTTTTCAAGAGCATTTGGTAATGCAGTAGGAGCATATCCTAATTGTTGCATGGCTTTGCTGCTGCTGAATGACTTGTTGCAATAGATATGGTTCAGTCCCCTGGCTGTAAAAAAAAGGTCTTCGTTGGTGATGGTATGTTTTAACCATTGCATCCAGGCTACCATTTTTGCAAGAGGTTTTGGGGTAGGAATTACTTTCGATTTCGATTTTGATATACCCCTGAGCGTTTCAAAAAAAGCCGCATAGGAAATGTTTTCACCGCCCAGTATATATTTTTCTCCTGCAAGCCCTTTTTCCATGGCAAGCTGGTGGCCTTTCACTACGTCATCTATAAAACAAAAGTTGGAAACATAGGTGCCTGGGCTGGGAATGAAAGTCGTTTTGCCATCAATAAAATCTTTGATCATTTTGTTTACACTCACCGGGTGCGTTTCTATCCCGGGCCCAAATACTTTTGACAGGGAAACAATCACTGTAAACAACCCTTTGTGTATGTATTGCTTTACCAGGTTCTCTGCCATGAATTTCGTGAATTCGTAATCGTTGTCAAATGTCGCAATGCGTGGATCATTTTCGGTGAGCGGTTCTTTTAGCGAAGCGCCGATGACACCGCAGGTGCTGGTGAACACCAGCTTTTTGATGTTGGCTTCCAAAGCTTCTGCCAATACATTGTTAGTGCCCTCTACATTTGTTCTGTAAAATTCAGTAGCATCCTTTGCCCACAATTTTACAAGTGCAGCCGTGTGGTAAACGTAACTGCAGCCTTCCATCGCTTTCCTGATAGAGGTGCGGTTGCTGATATCTCCTTTAAATACATGCATGTTTTCATGCACAGGAACTTTGACAGAACCGGGGTTCCTCACCAGTATGTTTACCTGGTTGCCTTTGTTTGCGAGTGTAAGTGCAAGCGAGTGGCCCACATAGCCAGTGGCACCTGTAATAAATATTTTCATGATGAAGTTTGTATGGGGTTAAATAATTTTTTTACAATGGTTAGTTCGAACGAAAAAGAAATGACTAGGTGAAAAACAATGGAAGGCCACACAGCCTGGGCCTGGTAATTGAAAAGGCAGCAAAGCACGGAAAAAGGCAGGCATGCCCATATTATTCTTTTAATGCTGAAAAAATGTAGGGCTGAATTCAGTAACATATCTGCTACAATGGCTATTGCTATTCCCACTTTCTCTGCAAGCAGGAAAAGCAAGAGCCCCCTGAAAAATAGTTCATAGGATACCAGGAATGGAATCCTTAACATGAAGTAGCGGATGTAGAATAGTTTGGTGAAACCAGTATTGCTTTGAGAAACAATAGCCTGTCGCTTGGCTTGAACTGTGCCAATATAAAAGAGTACAAAGGCAATGGCAAATACTGAAAAATTGAATATTTTTCCATTGTTTTTATCGCCCATAATGAGCCCTGCTATGGGTGTAGCCCAAATAAGGGGCACCATCCCCAGCCATAAGATACCGGCTATTTGCAGCCCCAATAAATTACCAGGATTTTGTGCGAAAACACCTTTTTCATCTACCAGCTGATTACTCCTGTTTAACTGAATGATTCGTAGCATGGCAAAATACATGCAGAAGCATATTGCATAGTTCGAAATTAAATTTGTACTAAACATGACACTTAGTTTTTTGATGAAAGAATAATGTTGGCTGAATAAAACTTATGTACAATTTTTATTTTCATACAGATACCATCTTTATAATAATAGCAATTGCTGTTACCATCCGGAAACTTCAGTTTATAGCCACCGTCATTTGTTTTTATAATTTTTATAAAACACTCATGGTTATCGCTATAAACCTCGTCTATATCTTTTGGTTCCATCAGGTAAAGGCTCAACAGGTTGATGCCTATAAAAGCATGATGTAAGTTTTCTTTTCCGCCGTTTTCTACAACTTCATATTTATCATCCATCCATTTTGTTTGCTTATTCAGTTTTGTGTTTCCATTTGTTTTCCGAGAGATCGAAGAAAAAATAAGTTGGCCATTTTCATAAGTAGACGATTCATTTGTATACACATTTATTGGAACAATGATTCTTGTCTTTATTTCCGAAGTCAACTGCAGGGTTGTTCTGTTGCCATTCCTGTTTTCATCAATGTTTAGCCAGCCAATGTGATCTCCTCCCTTGGTGATGGAATAATTGATTTGCCGGGATTGAGACCTTGATAATTTCGGCAGCAACAATAGCATCAGTATCAGCAAGCCTGTATAAAGAGACGGGAAGCATTTTGTAAATAGCGCACCTGGTTGTAAAACCCACTTAGGCAAGGCCATAGGGTAATACTTTTTTAAATACAGGTATATGAGCAATGATATCATGATGGTTGTTTTAGGAAGTGAAAAAAAATGTGATTTTAACCGTACCTCAATAACAGCGATGTTTTGACTGAATTGAAACTGATGATTTCTTTTTTTATGATGCCTATCCCTTTCGCCCAGTAATAAACGGATGCATTGTAATTTGCTTCCGTTGGTTGAAGTCCATTGCTGGAGAAAAATTGATGTACATCGGAGTAAGTAGTTCCTTCTATTGCCAGCATTGGGATGAATGTGTGCAGCCTTGTCAGATCGCTGTTAAAAGGATACCAAAAGGAATTGTGAGATATGTTATCTGATGTTCCTGAAAAGTAAAAATTGGAATCTATATAAACAAGCGGGTTTCCAAGCAACCTGAATTGAATATTGTCAAAATAAAAATCCGAATCTGCCAGGCCGGTAAACCATAGCTGGTTAGAGGCCGTTGATATGCTTAGTGAATATTTTTCAGAATAATAGGAGGGGCGTCCGGGATCGAAATATGAGTTGGTTCCCTTGTGCGGATAGTGATACCTTTTTTCCAGGATACTTTTTGTTACCCTTACAGAGTCTATGGTTCCATTAGCAGAATCTTTGTATATATAATATCTGTTCAGGGGCAGGTTTATAAATTCGAGTGCAGTGGGATTTAGTTTAACATGGCAATCGGGGTAGGTGGGTTCGCCAGGTTTATCTTTTTTGCAGGCCATTAGCAGGAGGACGGATGCTGTTAAACTAATTACTGTCTTTTTCATAACTGATAGTTTAAGTTGATGTAGTTGGTTTGTTACTCAAAGCTATCATCCTGAAAAAGCGAATCATAATTGGTAGCAAAGCTTACCATCCAATATTTAGTAACTCCTGCGTTTTAGTAAGTTCCCCGCTGGCAGGCAAAAATCTTCTTTGCAAAAAAAACTAATATGACTATCTTAACATTCACTTCTTACTAAAGTGTTTTACCCGGATTGCAATTATTACTAAACAAACTGTAATGCAGCCAGCAGATATCCAACAGCTTTTTTTTCAGAAGATTAAAGAGAGTATGCCCGCTCACCTGTCTTTTGTAGATGATATTGCAGACCTGCTGGATATCAGCAACGACAGTGTGTACAGGAGAATAAGAGGCGAAAAATCTATAAGTCTCGAGGAGGTACAGAAGCTTTGTGCACACTATAAAATTTCCATGGATCAGTTCTTAAACCTGCAAACTGATTCTTTCCTTTTTAAAGGCCAGCTAAACGACAACACGGAGAGCAGCTTTGACGCCTGGATGGCTCATGTTACCCAAAACTTTCAGTTGTTCAATTCTTTTGAGAAAAGACATCTCACCGTGTTGATGAAAGATATACCCCCGTTTGTACACTTCCAGGTGCCGGAGCTGGCCATGTTTAAATTTTATTTCTGGATGAAATCTATCCTGCATTACGAAAGTTTTAAAGGAGTAAAATTTGATTTGGAAAATGAAAGGCTCCAGAAATATTTGCCGGTGAGTAACCGCATCATCGAGCTGTATCATACCGTACCAATGACAGAAATATGGAATATTGAGAGTGTGAACAGTTCTATCCGGCAAATAAATTTCTATCATGAGTCGGGGCTTATTAAGGATCGAAAAATCACTTCATTATTATATGATAGATTGGAGGAGTTAGTGAATCATATAGAGCACCAGGCCGAAACAGGTTTAAAGTTTGGCCTGGGTAAAACTGCTGCTGGCAATGCCAGCAGCTATCGTTTGTTTGTAAACGAACTCATCCTTGGCGACAATACTTATTTAGCAGAATTGAATGGAACACGCATCATTTTTTTAAACCACAGCGTTTTATATTACGTGGCTACTTCAGACGAGCGTATCACTACATCTCTTGTAGAAAATCTTCAAAATCTTGAACGAAAGTCCACCATGATCAGCACAGTCGGCGAAAAAGAAAGAGCTGTTTTTTTCAATACCATCAGAAAAAAGATACAGCACCG
This sequence comes from Chitinophagaceae bacterium, assembly GCA_031425715.1. GTDB lineage: Bacteria > Bacteroidota > Bacteroidia > Chitinophagales > Chitinophagaceae > Ferruginibacter. Next base: position 9,884 of record JANPJW010000068.1, read on the forward strand.
TAAAAGCTTATTGTAACAAAGCTGTTTATCTTTACCATGAGCTACTTTTAAATATTCACATGACTTTTTGTGGACAGTATGCTTTGCGAAATTCCTTTTTTGAAGAGAGGGTCTTTTGCTCATCCCGAAGGTTTGTATATTCCAGGGGCGATCTCCTGGGTGCGAACGGTAGCATACCAACACAGTTCATATGAAGATTTCAAAGTTATCAGCCGAATGTTTTTTGATGCTCACAGTTCTTACTTCAGGATCAGGTGGAATTCACCCGCATTGCTCTTTCTTTACAATCTAAACTTCTTTAAAAATATAAATATGAAATGTTTTAAATCGCTTACTGTCGTTGCAGCTGCGGCGTTCATTTTTGCATCCTGCCAGGAGGATAAAAAATCTTCTGATACCCCAGCACTGGCAAAAACTGACAGTGCTGCTTTGTCAGCTGATACGGGTGCCCGCTGGTGGGCGCAGAGTAATATTTATGAAGTGAATCTTCGGCAGTACAGCAAAGAAGGTACCATCAATGCTTTTAGCCGGAGCTTGCTGCGCTTGAAAGATATGGGTGTAGAAATTCTTTGGTTTATGCCCATTACCCCCATTGGTATTGAAGGCAGGAAAATGGATTCCACCCAGTTGGGCAGTTATTATGCTGTTAGAAATTACAAGGGCTTCAACGAGGCCTATGGCAGCATGGAAGATTGGAAGTCTTTTGTGCAGCAGGCTCATGGCATGGGTTTTAAGGTGATCACAGATTGGGTAGCCAACCACTCTGCACCCGACAACCCCTGGATAAAAAGCCACCCGCAGTTTTATGAAAAAGATTCTACAGGAAATTTTGCCTATTCCTTCGATTGGTCAGATACCCGCAATTTAGATTATACCAACCGGGAGCTGCGGGATAGCATGACCGCAGCCATGAAATTTTGGTTAACCGAAACAGGCATCGACGGATTCAGGTGCGATATGGCGGGCGAGGTACCCACAGACTTTTGGAAAGATTGTATTGCGTCATTAAAGATGGTGAAGCCAGATTTATTTATGCTGGCCGAAGGAGAAAAGCCCGAGCTGATCACTGCAGGTTTTAATGCCAGCTACACCTGGCAAGCCATGCATGCCATGAAAGATTTGTACAACGGCACCATGAAACTAACCTCCTTCGATTCTCTCCTCAATGCCAACATACAAAGTCACCCCGCCAATGCGGCCCGGCTTTTTTTTACCAGCAATCACGACGAGAACAGTTGGAATGGTACCGAATACGAAAAGTATGGTGCTGCCGCCAGGGCCTTTGCGGTTTTGGGCAATACGTTTGCACAATCCATTCCCTTAATTTACAGCGGGCAGGAACTTCCCAATAAAAGGCGTCTGAAATTTTTTGTAAAAGATAGCATCCGCTGGACGGGTAAATATGAGATGGCGCCCTTTTACAAAACCTTACTCACCCTTCGCAAGACCAACCCGGCACTCGCCACCAATGCAAGTTACCGCCGCCTGCCCACCAACCACGACGAAGCTGTGCTGGCTTACCTGCGTGAAAAAGAGGGGCGGAAAGCAGTGGTACTCTTGAACATGAGCAAACAGGTACAGAATTTTAAAGTTTCAGATGCCGCACTCACCGGCAACCCTCTCAACGTCTTTAAAAATGTGGAAGAAAAAATTGCTGACAGTTCCAATTTTACATTAGAGGCCTGGGGGTATTTGCTGTATGACTATAAGTAGGGTGGAAGCTGAAAGGTGAAAGGTGAGAACAACCCGTTGGGTTTTGTGTGCCAGGCGAGCGTGATGGAAACCCTACGGAGTTTTTTGAGATTGCTGGAACCTCTTTCTCCTTCTCTTTCTGCAAAGGAGAAAAAGCGGTACTATATTTCTTTAATGGACATCAATTCTTCCAAATCTGCATTTGTTTCTTTATTCGGCAAGAGCCTTCAGGTACAACTGTATTAAGATGTGGGGCAAGTTCAAGAGGATGGCTTAACGCAGATTCGTATGCATATCACAAATCATCCATCAGAAATCAACCATCATAAATCATCAGGTTTGCCTCTTTCTCCTTCTCTTTCTCCAAGGGAGAAAAAGCGGTACTCTATTTCTTTAATGGACATCAATTCTTCCAAATCTGCATTTGTTTCTTTATTCGGCAAGAGCCTACAAGTGCAGCTGTATTAAAATGTGGGGCAAGTAAAAGAGGATGGCTTCACGCAGATT
>JANPJW010000069.1:0-2141 GCA_031425715.1 Chitinophagaceae bacterium
CCAGGCAACCATTTTTGCAATAAAAAGCACCACAGAAATAACAACAATTATTTTTTGAACCCTCAGATTTTGTGCAGCATTGCTCATGGAAGCACAAATATATAGCGTAACCCTGAGTGGCTTCCATTTAAAAACATCTTAACTAAAATACATATGGGTGGAGTGGAAACAATCCCTGGCACCCTACTGCGGTTATTTGTTTAAGAAGGCACCTTACCGTGCAAATATTTTCTTATGCAGAGACTCATTCACAGCCACCAATGCCTATTTTTGCAGCCTAAAAATTGCTATATGGATTTTCAACTTTCAGAAGAACATTTGATGATTAGGAATGCCGCCCGGGATTTTGCCCAAACCGAATGCCTGCCCGGGGTGATAGAAAGGGATGAGCACCAAAAATTTCCAAAAGAACAAATTGAAAAACTGGCCGATCTTGGTTTTATGGGTATGATGGTAAAACCCGAATATGGTGGCAGCGGTATGGACACCATCAGCTATGTATTGGCCATGGAAGAAATAAGCAAGGTAGACGCCAGCGTGAGTGTATGCATGAGCGTAAACAACAGCCTGGTATGTTATGGATTGCAGGAATACGGCAACGAAGCACAGAAGCAAGAATACTTGGTACCACTTGCACAAGGGAAAAAAGATGGCGAACTTTTTATTGGCGCATTTTTATTGAGTGAGCCAGAGGCTGGCAGCGATGCAACCTCTCAGCAAACTACCGCAGAAGACAAAGGCGATCATTATGTATTGAACGGTACTAAAAACTGGATCACCAATGGCAACAGCGCCAGTGTGTACCTGGTGATTGCTCAGACGGATGTTTCAAAAGGAAGCCGTGGTATCAATGCTTTTATAGTTGAAAAAAAATGGGCCGGCGTAACCGTTGGTGCCAAAGAAAATAAATTGGGCATTCGTGGTAGTGATACCCACACCATTATGTTTACAGATGTAAAAGTTCCCAAAGAAAACAGAATCGGCGAAGATGGCTTTGGTTTTAAATTTGCCATGAAGACACTGGCCGGCGGCCGCATAGGCATCGCAGCCCAGGCGCTGGGTATTGCCAGTGGAGCTTACGAGTTATCGCTTGCTTACAGCAAGCAACGCAAAGCTTTTGGCACCGAGATCATGAACCACCAAATCATACAATTTAAACTAGCCGACATGGCTACCAGGATTGAAGCAGCCCGCCTGCTGTGCATGAGAGCTGCCTTTGAGAAAGACAACAAAATAGACTATACCCTCAGCAGCTCAATGGCCAAGGTTTTTGCCAGCGAAACAGCTATGTGGACTGCCACTGAAGCAGTGCAGATTCACGGGGGCTATGGTTTTGTGAAAGAATACCATGTAGAAAGAATGATGAGAGATGCTAAAATCACACAGATCTATGAAGGCACCAGCGAAGTGCAACGGATTGTGATCAGCAGGACTATATTGAAATAAATTTTTTAAGGTAAAGGAGAGGAAAGTGCTGACCGTGTCGGCACTTTTTTTATGCCGGTAAACTTTTGGGTAGCTTTGGGGTTAAAGTAAAACATGGCAATAAATAAAGAAAAATACCTGGAAGTTAAAGAACGCATGGGCGATAAGGCCACATTGGTGGCCGTTTCAAAATTCAAACCCCTGGAAGATATCATGGTGCTTTATGATATGGGTCAGCGGGACTTTGGAGAAAATTTTGTGCAGGAACTGATGATGAAGTACGAGGCTTTGCCAAAGGATATTCGCTGGCATTTTATCGGTCACCTGCAAAGCAACAAGGTAAAATACATTGCTCCTTTTGTACACCTCATTCACGGGGTAGATACAGAAAAGCTTTTACTGGAGATCAACAAACAAGGGGCTAAAATAAACAGGATAATAGACTGCCTCCTGCAGCTGCACATAGCAGAAGAAGACAGCAAATTCGGCTTTAGTGAAGAGGAACTGGAAATACTTTTGCAAAAACTATCAGTGGAAGGCACCCTAACCCATGTGCACATTCGGGGGTTGATGGGCATGGCTTCTTTTACAGAAAACCAGGAAAAAATAAGTCATGAGTTTCGCAGGCTCAAAGACGTGTTTGATAAAACAAAGTCGGCCGCTGCTGTTGAACCTTCTTTTTTTAATATCAATAGCACAGGCATGAGTGCCGATTA
>JANPJW010000070.1:0-16781 GCA_031425715.1 Chitinophagaceae bacterium
TCTAAAAGGTGCTCGGTTTATAGAGCGTTTATTGTTTTAAAGAAAAAATCTAGTGTACCTGGGTTGAATAAATTACTCTTTTAATTTACAGCTAATTCAATTATATCGCTGCCAAAAATCTGCCACTAACCAACCACAGACTTTTTTTGCAAAAAAATTCAGTCAAATACAGCAAACATGGGTTGACATCCTACCACCGGCAGGATAAAAAAAAACCTATTCTTTTAATTTGTAGTAAATTAGTCTACATTTATTCAATTAACTCTACAAGCTAACATAACCTTTTTATGGTGAAAAATTTTTTGCTCATTGACGATCATGAAATTGTACGATCTGGTGTAAAGACGGTATTACTGGAATTATTTAAACCTTGCGAAATTTTTGAAGCAAGCAACGAAAGAGAAGCGCTGGTTCAACTAAAAGCGAGGAAGTATGACCTCATTATTATGGATGTTCAGATGCCTGACACCGACTCGGCAGGGCTGTTGAAAAATATTAAAATCAAAACGCCCGAAGTAAAAGTGCTGGTATTTTCTATGAGTGCAGAAAACCTGTATGCCAAACGTTTCATGAAATTGGGAGCTATGGGTTTTGTAACTAAAAACTCAGGACTTTCCGAGCTCATCAAAGCCATCAACCTTGCGTTGAACAACCGCAAATACATCAGTGAAGCCTTTGCAGAAATCCTGGCGGGAGAAGTGGGCGATGAAAAATCCAACAACCCTTTTGAGAGCCTTAGCTCACGGGAGTTTGAGATTGTGTCTCTTATCATTCATGGCAAGTCGCTCAATGAAATTTCCGACCTGTTATCTATTCACTCATCTACCGTAAGTACCCACAAATCCCGTTTGTTTGAAAAACTAGGAGTAAAAAATTTACCTGAGTTACTTGAACTTGCGCGGGCTTTCAACCTCAACTTTAGCGCCTGATAAAAAAATTTGGATAAAAAAGGTTTGCAAAATGTAGGCAAACCTTGTTTTATTTGAGTTACACAGCAATTTCAAAGGTAGACGCCCGGAGCTGCCAGCCTTCAGTATCCGCTTTTGCTTAGACCATTATCAATTATCTTCGCTGCATGGTTTTTTCTTCCTCACTTTTAGAAAATGCAGTAAACGAATTTGCTAAACTCCCCGGCATCGGTAAAAAAACCGCCCTGCGTCTTGTTTTACATCTTATAAAACAGGATGTAGGGGAAGTAGACCATTTTAGCCAGAGCATAGCGAGCATGAGAAGCCAGATAAAATTCTGTAAAACCTGCTTTAATATTTCAGATACTGAGTTGTGCAACATTTGCAGTAACAGAACGAGAGGTAATGATACCATTTGTGTTGTTGAAAACATTCGGGATGTAATTGCAATAGAAAGCACACAGCAGTTCAATGGACTTTACCATGTGCTGGGGGGTATCATTTCGCCGTTAGACGGTGTGGGGCCAGATCAGTTAACCATTGATGCGCTGGTAGAACGCTGTAGCAGCCAGGACATCAAAGAAATCATATTTGCGCTCAACCCAAATATACAGGGCGATACCACTATCTACTATATAGGGAGAAAGTTAAAGGGTATTGATGTAAAAATTACCACCATAGCCCGGGGCATAGCTTTTGGCGGCGAGTTGGAATATGCCGATGAAATGACGCTTGCCAAAAGCATCAGCAATCGTATACCGGTAGAAAATTATATCAACTCCATTCAATAAAGTTTCGAGGCAGGGGTATTCACATTTTGTGTTACGGCCTGATTTTGCTAATTTTACACCGTCAGGGAGGATTTGTTTATTGTTCAGGCCCTGTGGTGAAGAAAATTTTGAACTAATAAACGAATCGCATTTCCCACACACTCCACGGATTTGATAATCGTTTAATAAGTTTCTATTTTTTGAAGCCAGCTTTCAAAAGCAGGTTCAATTCTGTAGGTATAGAATTGAGCCACTGTTTTTATAAAGGGAAGTTCATTTAAATCATTTTGTTCAGTTACAGGCCAGTGGTCCTGCAAAAAATAAAAGAAATGGCAAATATTAGAGAAGCACTCAAAGAACGGATTCTTATCATAGATGGTGCTATGGGTACCATGATTCAACGCTATAAACTGGAGGAAAGCGATTACCGCGGCGATCGTTTCAAAGACTGGCATACCGATGTGAAAGGCAACAACGATTTGCTAAGCATCACCCAACCTCAGATTATAGAAGCTATACACACCAAATACCTGGAGGCGGGAGCGGATATTATTGAGACCAACACGTTTAGCAGCACCCATATAGCGCAGGCAGATTACGACATGCAGTCTTTGGCCTATGAGCTCAATGTAGCTTCTGCACAATGTGCCAGGAAAGCGATAGAATTATCTGGCAAAACAGCCTGGGTTGCCGGCGCTATTGGTCCGCTTAATAAAACTTTGTCTTTATCACCCGATGTGAACAACCCTGGCTTTAGGGCTGTTACATTTGACGAAGTGGCAGCAGCCTATACAGAACAAATAAAAGGTCTCGTAGATGGTGGCGTAGACATTCTATTGGTAGAAACCATTTTTGATACCCTGAATGCCAAAGCTGCTATATATGCCATCAAAAATTATTTTAGAAAAAATAATCTTCCGGAGCTCCCGATGATGATAAGCGGAACTATTACCGATGCCAGTGGCAGAACCTTAAGTGGCCAAACCCTGGAAGCATTTTATACTTCTGTACAACATGCCAACCCATTGAGTATTGGCCTTAACTGTGCCCTGGGTGCAAGCGAAATGCGCAGCCATATTGAAGAACTTTCTCAAATATCAGCCTGCTTCACATCAGCTTATCCCAATGCCGGCTTGCCCAATGCTTTTGGCGAGTACGATGAGCAACCACATGAAACAGCTCATATCATAGAAGAATGGGCTGCCAACGGCTGGCTGAATATCGTAGGTGGCTGCTGCGGCACTACCCCCGATCATATCAATCACATTGCGCAGCAAGTGAGTCAATTTAAACCAAGAGAATTACCATTGTTAGAAGAGGCATAGCACAAACAGTAACAGTAGCGCCAGGAAGAACCAGTACTGCCTGGCTGTTTTAATATATAAATGATGCATACAATTAAGCCATACTTAAGTTTATCGGGGCTCGAACCCCTCATCGTTCGCCCGGAAACGAATTTTATAAATGTGGGCGAGCGCACCAATGTAACAGGTAGCAAAAAGTTTGCACGCCTCATAAGGGATGGGCAATATGAAGAAGCACTTTCTGTGGCCAGGCAACAGGTGGAAAATGGTGCACAAATCATCGACATCAACATGGATGATGCCTTGCTGGATGGCGTAACTGCCATGACAACCTTTTTAAACCTGGTGCAGGCAGAGCCTGATATTGCCAAGATTCCCATCATGATTGACAGCAGTAAGTTTGAAATCATAGAAGCAGGCCTTAAATGTGTGCAGGGGAAATGTGTGGTGAACTCTATCTCTATGAAGGAAGGAGAGGAAAAATTTATAGAGCAGGCACACATCTGCAAAAGTTTTGGAGCCGCCGTAATTGTGATGGCTTTTGATGAAGTGGGCCAGGCAGATACCAAACAGAGAAAAGTAGAAATTTGCCACAGGGCGTATAAAATCCTGACAGAGCAAGTAGGTTTTGCTCCGCAGGATATCATTTTTGACCCCAACATATTTGCCATTGCCACGGGTATTGAAGAACACAGCAACTACGCCGTAGATTTTATTGAAGCAACCCGAGAAATTAAAGCCTTGATGCCGCTTACAAAAGTGAGTGGAGGTGTGAGCAATGTCTCCTTTTCATTTAGGGGAAACGATCATGTAAGAGAGGCCATACACAGTGTGTTTCTATATTATGCAATTAAAGCGGGAATGGACATGGGTATTGTAAATGCCGGCCAGCTGGTAGTGTACGATGAAATAGAACCCACCCTAAAGCAACTTTGCGAAGATGTGATCTTAAACAGGAACAACGACAACAACGAGGCCACAGAAAGCTTGATACAATTTGCAGAAACCGTAAAAGCCAAGGGCAAAGAAACCATCAGAGATGAAAGATGGAGAGAAGAATCGGTGGAAAAACGCATGGCACATGCGCTCGTAAACGGCATTACAGATTATATTGATGCAGATACTGAAGAAGCAAGATTAAAATATCCCAAGCCATTAGATGTAATTGAAGGACCCTTAATGGACGGGATGAACATTGTAGGTGATCTTTTTGGAGCAGGTAAAATGTTTTTACCACAAGTGGTAAAAAGTGCCAGGGTGATGAAAAAAGCTGTGGCAGTGCTTACTCCTTTTATTGAACAAGAAAAAGAAGACAGGAAGCAAGCACATATTGCAGCTGGCACTACCAATGAAGAAGCTGCAGGAGCTCCCAAAATTTTATTGGCTACGGTAAAAGGAGATGTTCATGATATAGGAAAAAATATTGTGGGCGTTGTTCTGGGCTGCAACGGATACGACATCATAGACTTGGGTGTAATGGTATCTGCAGATAGAATACTAAGCGAAGCCAAATTACACAACGTAGATATCATTGGCTTAAGTGGGCTGATAACACCCTCCCTGGATGAAATGGTTCACATTAGCCGGGAAATGAAGCGACTGAAAATGGATATTCCTTTGTTAATTGGTGGGGCCACCACCAGCAGAATGCATACCGCTGTAAAAATTGCTCCTGAATATGATTTGGGTGTGGTGCATGTGCTTGATGCAAGCCGTAGTGTGACCGTAGCCGGTAGCCTGTTAAACAAAGAGACCAAGCCAGTTTTTCTAGAGAGTTTAAAGTCCGAATATGACAAGCTCAAGTTAGATTTCGGAAATAAAAAAACAGTAAAACAATATTTAACTTTTGCGGAGGCGCAAAAAAATGGAGCCTCCATTAACTGGGAAAATTTCACTCCTGTAAAACCCACATTTACCGGAACAAAAGTTTTGAGAAATTATCCGCTGGAAGAAATTGCTGAATACATAGACTGGCAACCATTTTTTATTGCCTGGGAAATGCACGGAAAGTTTCCGGCACTCCTTACCGATGAAGTAATAGGCAAAGAAGCCACTAAATTATATAATGATGCAAAGGTGCTTCTTAAAAAAATTATTGACGAAAAATGGTTAACGGCCCAGGGCGTGGTTGGTTTTTGGGAAGCCAACAAAACGGCGCCCGATTCCGTGCATATTCACGATGATGGCTCAGTAATAAAATTAGAATTTTTAAGACAGCAGATAAAAAAAGCACCGGGCCAACCCAATCTCAGCCTGGCAGATTTTATTGCTCCTGAAGCCCATTACTCCCAGGATTATCTCGGCGCATTTTCTGTAACCATACAGGGTATAGAGCAACATATTAAACGCTTTGAAGAAAACCTGGATGATTATAATAAAATTATTTTGCAGGCTTTGGCCGATCGATTTGCAGAAGCATTTGCAGAATTGTTACACAAAAAAACCCGTACAGAATATTGGGCTTACGTGAGTGAAGAACATTTAACAACGGAGCAGTTAATCAAAGAAGAATACATGGGTATTCGCCCGGCACCGGGTTATCCTGCCTGCCCCGATCATACGGAAAAATACAAACTGTTTGAATTGTTGGGTGGCGAAGAAGCAACCGGAATTCATTTAACCGAATCGCTGGCCATGTATCCTGCATCCTCTGTATGCGGCTGGTATTTTGCCCATCCTGAAAGTAAATATTTTGGCGTAGGAAAAATTGAAAAAGACCAGTTGGCAGATTATACTAACAGAAAAGAAATGAGCCTGGAAGAAACAACCAGGTGGTTGCGGCCTGTTTTAGAATAACACTATCATTTAAAGAGCCAGTAATAGTTTGGCTCTTTTTTTTGCCCATTATCTATATCAAAGTTTTTATGAATCCCGACAGTAAGTTAATTTTACCACCACAAGCAATTAATTCATGCGCATCATCTCTTACAATGTAAATGGTCTTAGGGCCGCTATCAAAAAAGGTTTTGTAGATTGGCTAAAAACCAACCCTGCAGATATCATATGCCTGCAGGAGGTGAAGGCTACTGAAGCCGACATTGATGTAAAAACCCTCGAAGCACTGGGCTTCTCTCATCATTGGTTTTGCGCACAAAAAAAAGGTTACAGTGGCGTAGCCGTATTCACTAAAATAAAACCAGATGCAGTGAAAGCAGGCTGTGGTTTTGAAATGAGTGATTTTGAAGGAAGGGTAATAGAACTACAGTTTGGAGATGTTAAATTGATCAACGCATACTTTCCTTCCGGTACTTCCGGCGATGAGAGGCAGGCTTACAAATACCAGTGGTTAAAAGAGATGCAAGGATATCTAAATAAACTGCGCAAGAAAAATCCTAAACTAATTTTATGTGGCGACTACAATATTGCCCACAACGAAATAGACATTCACGATCCCAAAGGGAACAAAAAGTCTTCTGGCTTCTTGCCCGAAGAAAGGGATTGGTTCACAAAGTTTTTGAGTGATGGATGGATTGATACCTTCAGAGAATTTCACCAGGAGCCACACCGCTACAGCTGGTGGAGCCAACGGTTCCCCAGTGTGCGATTGAACAACAAAGGCTGGCGCATAGATTACATCACTGTTACAGACCCACTGAGAAGCCAGTTAAAAGACGCAGACATTTTTCCTGATGTAAAACACAGCGATCATTGCCCGGTGTATTTGGAAATAAAAATGTGAGGAAGTCTACGGGCACCGATAGGTAGATTTTTGAGTAATACATTGCCCTTTGTACTGTATCTTTCCCAAAACAAACCGGGGTACTTGCTATGGATTCTTTTATCGTTTTAGCTATCATTGTTATCATCGTTCTCCTTTACAATATCCGAACGAGCCAAAAAAAACTGGCTGTAAAAAATAACGACGATATTGATTTTATAGTAAAACAATTAAACGACATCAAAAAAGCGCTTGCGGCTGGGGCCGTAACAGAAAATCTGGTAACGCCTGCGGCAGAAGATCTTTCGGAGTTTAGGCCTCAGCAGATGCCCGAGAAGGAAATTATTAGAGTTGCTCCCGTTAGCTCCCAACCCACATCGCATAAGGAAAAGATCATTGTTCAGTCGCCATTGGCAGACCCATTCAAACCTGTAAAAACAGGTTCTCCCGCAAACTATGTACCTCCCGCCCCCGCTGAAAGTTGGTGGCAACGTTGGTTGAAAAATAACCCCGATCTTGAAAAATTCATCGGCGAAAATCTTGTAAACAAAATCGGTATTGCCGTATTGGTTTTAGGAATTGCCTTTTTCGTTAAATATGCAATTGATCAAAACTGGATAAGTGAACCGGGTAGGGTTTGCATAGGACTTGCCTGCGGTATGATCTTAATTGGTATTGCACATTACCTGCGTAACAATTATCGTTCATTCAGCTCAGTACTGGCAGGAGGGGGGATTGCGGTGTTTTATTTTACCATTGCTTTTGCCTACCACCAATACCAGCTTTTTTCCCAAACGTCGGCTTTCATTATCATGATTGGCATTACCGCCTTTGCGGTAGCGCTCTCTTTACTATACAATAAAATAGAACTTTCTGTAATAGCACTCATAGGTGGTTTCGTTGCGCCCTTTTTGGTAAGCAGTAGCAGTGGCAATTATGTAACGCTCTTCTCGTACCTGCTGCTGTTAAGTACAGGAATCCTGGTTATTTCATTCTTCAAAAAATGGCCGCTGTTACTTGTACTTTCCTATATTTTTTCGTGGCTGATATTTGACGGATGGTTAATTAAAGATTATGCATGGGGCGGAGCAGCCCTACCTTTCAGAAATGCGATGCTATTCGCCACGGCGTTTTACCTCCTATTTCTAATTACTACCCTCATTAATAATTTGCGTACAAAACGACCTTTTAAAGCATTTGATTTTTCACTATTGCTGACACTAACTTTCAGCTATTATGCACAGGGCATGTACATCCTGGGAGAATGGAATAATGGGGAATACCAGGGATTGTTTACCATGCTGCTCGGTTTTATCAACCTATGCCTTGCCTGGTATTTGTTTAAAACAAAAAGAGGAGAAAAGAATTTACTATACCTGCTCATAGGACTTACGCTAACATTTATTTCTTTGGTGTCGCCTGTTCAGTTGAAGGGCCATAGCATTACTTTGTTCTGGAGTGCAGAAGCAGTTCTGCTCTACTGGCTGCACCAACGCAGTAAAATAAAAATTTTCAAGTTCTCCTCTGTACTCATTTTGTTTTGCATGACCCTAAGCCTCCTGCTAGACTGGTCGATGGCAAATGACCGGTCCGGGAGTTCTCTCCCACTCATCTTCACAGACTTACAAGGTATTGTTACCAACATTGTGGCCATAGGCAGCCTTGCGTGTTATGCAGTATTGCTCAGTAAAGATGATAACAACAATATTTATTTCGGGGGCTTTAGGTCGACGGTTGCTGAGAAGGTATTTGCGGCAGCATCCCTCGTTTTAGTTTACACCAGTTTAATTTTTGGGGTAAATCTTTTTTTCAGGCAAGAACAAACTTTTATCCTTCCCAATACCTACCACCAACTTATTACTTACCTGTTAGGTGCTGCAACTGTGCTCGTTTTTACAAAGAGAGCCTATGACAGTGCCCGTAAATTTTCTTTGTTGATAACCGGGGCTTGCCTGGCATTTTATTTCGGGAGCACAGGCTTTAGCAACAAATTAATTGCAGGAATTATTACAGCAGAATACAAAGCAGTGCACGCTGTTGTGCATTGGTGCTCTATTGCATGCCTGCTGTACCTTATTTATGGTGTAGTTATTCACTTAAGGCAAAAAGGTTCACCTGTAAACAAGAAGCTTGTTTGGCCGCTTTGCCTGGCCACCCTCGCTTTATTCAGTATCGAATGCAGGCTCGCATACCTGTCTCTGTTTGCAACGCCTGACACAATTGTATCATACAATCTTAATTATGCTAAGGCTGGTATAACCATCATCTGGGCATTGTTCTCCTTTTCCATAATTTGGCTTGGGCTAAAATTCAAAAACAAAACACTGCGAATTGTAGCGTTGAGTATTTTTACTGTGGCCCTTCTTAAATTATTCTTATTTGATATCAGGAATATCAATGAAGGCGGAAAAATAGCTGCCTTCATCATGTTGGGTATTCTCCTTTTGGTAATTTCATTCATGTACCAACGCCTGAAAAAAATTATTATTGATAATGAAGAAAAAACGGATTAACACTTTTTTGATTTGCCTGCTGCTCGCCACTCATGGGTTTTCTCAAACCAAAGGGTATCGTTATACAGCACTTATTGATCCTGTAAAGAAAGAGGGCTTCTACAATATACTTATTACTCCTGCCATAAATGCGCATCTAAAAACTGATTACACGGATTTTCGTATCATCAATAGTGCTGGCAAATGGGTACCACATTTAGTAAGATATCCAAAAGAAGAACAAACTGCTACCAGTGTGTTATGGGACCTTGGTATTGTAAAAAACTCCGGCAATACGGTTTCTACCGAAATCATCCTAAAGACTCCCAGTCAATCACTATCAAACATCACTTTCAGCATGCGAAATAGCGGGGCGGAAAGATTCGGTACGTTAACTGGCAGCGACGACTCAATCCGATGGTTTATGATTTATGATAGTATGCCGATCAGGCCACTCGTTTCCACCCCACAAGAGAGTGAGTTTAGTTTTAATTTCCGGCCGACTACCTACCAGTTTTACAAATTAACCATCGACAACAAAGGTAAAGCACCTTACGCCATTAAGGGAGCAACCACCCGGAGAATAGCTGTGCAGCAGGGTTCCGACAGCATGATGTTGGAACCATTTCAAAATCCCGCAGTTGCTATTAGCCAGCAAGACAGTGCAAAGACATCATACATTAAGTTACAGCAAAGGGGAAATTTTCATGTTGATGAGATTGAATTGATAGTAGATGGATCGGCATGGTTTAACAGGGAAGTGCAATTATACCTCCAGGTAGCTCCTGGCCAGAAAAAGAATGTGTCAACTAAAATACTGTCAACATTTATCATCTCGAACAGCAAATCATTGAGGTTTAAAGTGCCGGTCTTCAGCGACGCCCTGTTCTACCTTGCAATAGCCAACGCAGATAATTTACCACTAAAGGTTCAGGCTGTGAACACCTACTGCGGCAGACGAGTTGCGACGGTCTATCTCGAAAACAATGGTGGTTACAGCATCATGATGGACAATGCAGCTGCTCTTACCCCAAGTTATGATCTTCAGCTAGCTGACCTTAACAAAAGGCAAAGTCTACCGTTCATTGGCACAGGGAGTATAACAAGCCTGCCAGGATCAGCGGTAGGGAATGTCGCATGGTATGAAAACAAATGGCTACTCTGGTCATTGATTATTGCATCTGCAGCGCTTTTATGCTTTTTTACATTTCGCCTCACCAAGGATTTGGGTACTGTGAAGGAATGATACTCTTAATTTTTATTGTATGATCATCTACAACGTTACCACAAAAGTTTCCAGCGCCATTGAGGAAGAATGGTTGCAATGGCTGCAGGCTGAACACATTCCGGAGATTATAGCTACGGGCTGTTTTACACATGCAAATATTTTACGCTTGTTAGAAATTGACGACAGTGAAGGACCTACTTACGCCATTCAATACGTAGCCGATACCAAAGCATTGTACGAAAATTACATGATTAGCTTCGCTGAGATTTTGCGTAAAAAATCATTTGATAAGTGGGGAAATCAATTTATTTCCTTCAGATCTGTGATGCAGATTGTGCAATAATTGTGCATAACCTGAAGGGCAATTCACTTAGCAAGATTCTATGATAGGGCAACCTGAACCCCTTATGCACAAAGGATTTGCGTTATGTTTTATAATAGAACCCTTTGGCAGTGGGCTTTACAGCGAAGTAGCACATTCGCCCATCTGTAAACAAAGGCAGTATTTCAGCCTAAAATCCTTATGCAGATTGAGTTCCAGCATTTTATTTTTAATTCAAGTTTTTATAAAAAATAAATTTGTTGCACTCAAAAACCCTCTATATTTGTTGGAGTATAAAATTTCAAAAAAATAATTATGAACAAAGCTGAATTAATTGCAAAAATTGCAGAAGATGCAGGCATCACAAAAACTCAGGCTAACGCTACTGTAGATTCATTTGTAGATGCGGTTACAAAAACTTTGAAAAAAGGTGACAAAGTTACTTTGGTTGGTTTTGGTACTTTCTCGGTATCAAAAAGAGCTGCACGTAACGGCCGTAACCCTCAAACAGGTGCTGTGATCAAAATCAAAGCAAAGAAAGTAGCTAAGTTTAAAGCTGGTAAAGAATTATCTGCAAAAATCTAAGCTGCCTCAAAACATTGAAAAAGCAAGATACCGTCGTATCTTGCTTTTTTTATAACAATTCATTCAACATTAAAAATACAATTATGGGACGTGGCGATATTAAAACAAAAAAGGGAAAAACTTTTGCAGGTTCATTTGGTAAATCAAGACCAGCAAAACCAGTAGCAGCAAAAAAAGCAGTTGCTAAAACAGAAGAGAAAAAAGCAGAAGTAAAAAAATAATTTATGGTTATGCTAAAGTAAAAATTCAAAACACGGGCTCTTGGATCATGCCCTTTTTTTGAATTTTTACTTTTTAATTTGTGCTTCGTTCAGGGTGCTAAACGCTCAATCTTCCAACCACCTTCCTCAAGCGTATATTGAAAACGATCGTGTAACCTGCTGGATCGGCCTTGCCAGAACTCCACAACCAGTGGCCTTACACGGTAGCCTCCCCAAAATGGCGGGCGATCTATCTCTTTGCCGCCAAAGCTTTTTTCTAATTCCACTACATTTTCTTCTATCACCTGTCTTTTGGGAATTACTTTACTCTGTGGTGAGGCCCAGGCTCCAATACGACTTCCCACTGGCCGGGAGACAAAATAAGCGTCACTTTCCTCCGCCGATACCCGGCTGATGGTTCCTTCAATTCTCACCTGACGTTCCAGTTCTTTCCAAAAAAATACCAGGCACACAAATGGATTTTCTGCAATCTGCTTACCCTTATTGCTGTTGTAATTGGTAAAAAATACAAAACCTTTTTCGTCATAGCCTTTTAGCAAAACAACCCTGGCGCTGGGTTTGCCATCTGGCGTGGCTGTTGCCAGCGTCATAGCGTTCACTTCTTCTATCTGGCTATCGAGGGCTTCTTGCCACCACTTGGTAAATTGCCCGATAGCATCTTTCTGAATGTCTTCTTCATTCAAGGTTTTTTTACTGTAATCCTGGCGGATATCGGCGATATTAATCATTAGAATATTTTAGTTTTTTATGGCCGGGCGCTATAGCTTGGCTTTGTTTAATAGTAGTTGGTTGAGTGCTTTTGCTTCCTGCAATTCCTCCCTTAAATTTTTGATGGTTAGCGTTGCTATTTCGATGTCGCTCCTGGCAGCTGCCAGTAAAGATTTCATATCTGCTGCCTTTTTATAAGCCTTACTGGCTTCCTCCAATTCCATGCTGGTATCAGCCAGGTTAGCCTCCATGCTGTTAAGACCCTTCAAGGCCTCTGCATAGTCTAGTTGTTCTTTCATGCTGGCATACAACTCATCTTCCGTTGCTTCCAACCTCTTTGCAGTAGCTTTCTCTATTTGCTCGGAAGCACCTATGAATTGTTGCATTTGGTAAAAGCCGTTAAGGTTGTTGTGCAATGTGCTTTGCATGGCTGCGGCTTCTTGCGCTGTTTTACGAAGCAACTCAAGTTCTTCTTCCCTTATTTTTATCATCATATTTACATCCTGCAATTGTATTTGCAACAACTCGTTCTCCGATTGTAGCATTTGAATTTGTTTTTCTGTAAGCATGGTAAGAGAAATATCGATGAAGGTTCTGTTGTAAGCGCAACCAAAACCCAGGCACAATAAAAAAGCTACCATGAAGGTAGCTTTTCATTATAATAAAATAAATTTATCCTTTTAACCTACTAGCGTGCCCACTTTTTCTCCTGTAACCACACTCATCAAATTGCCGGGTTTATTCATATCAAAAACCACGATAGGCAGGTCGTTTTCCATGCAGAGCGTAAAGGCAGTCATATCCATTACTTTAAGGTTCTTAGATATACAGTCGGAAAAAGATATTTTGTCAAACTTTGTTGCTGTCGGATCTTTTTCGGGATCGGCTGTATAAACACCATCTACCCTGGTACCTTTTAAAATTACATCTGCTTTAATTTCTATTGCTCTTAAAGATCCTGCAGTATCAGTAGTAAAATAGGGGTTACCAGTACCTGCACCGAAAATTACCACTCGTCCTTTTTCAAGATGCCGCATGGCCCGGCGGCGTATGTAGGGTTCTGCAATTTGTTCCATTTTAATAGCACTTTGTAGTCTGGTATACACGCCTGCTTTTTCCAGGCCAGCCTGCAAAGCCATACCGTTTATTACAGTGGCCAGCATACCCATATAATCTCCCTGGGCTCTCTCAATCCCTGTTTCTGCCTCATTCATGCCCCTGTAAATATTTCCTCCGCCTATTACGATGGCTACCTGCACGCCCATCTCCGTTATTTGTTTGATGTCCTGGGCATATTGCGCAATTACATCAGAATCCATCCCGAAATTTTTATCCCCCATTAAAGATTCGCCGGAAAGTTTCAAGAGTATACGTTTGTATTTAGGAAGCATAACGGATGTATGATTTATGAATGGTGATTTAAGATTTACGATTGCTGCGAAGATAAGGATTAATAGAAAGGGAAGAAGGGCTAGGATTTTTGATTTCTGATTTTTGATGTAGGATTTACAAACCGTTGCCAGATCAAAAATAATACATCATAAATCCTACATCAAAGCATCCCTTTTTCATAAGCGAGGTGAAGTGCCTGTGCTCGGCTGTTTACGTGAAGTTTTTGATAAATATTCATTACATGCTTCTTGGCAGTGTTGGCACTGATACTTAAACGGGCACCAATTTCTTTGTACAATAGGCCGTGTACCAGTAACTGTAATATCTCCCTTTCCCGGTTGGTAAGGTCAAAGAAATTTTTTTGAAATAAAGCTGTAGGTTTATGCAAAAGGGTAAACTCATTGTTTTGTACCATTTGCAAAATCTTATGGGCAATGCCGGGAGATATAGGCCCCGCACCACTTTCATGCATCTGCCACAACATATCTGTAATTTTTTCCGCACTTTCTTCTTTCAGCAGGTACCCAAAAGCGCCGGCTTTAATAGCTTTAAAAATTTTATCTTCATCATCAAAAATAGTAAGCACTACAAATTTTACCGAAGGAAAAAAAGAGGAGCCCATTGCAATAGCATCCACACCATCCATGTTAGGCATTTCCAGGTCCATTAGTGCCACATCAGGTATTTTTTCTGCCGGCAGAAGTTTCATTTTTTGCATAAAGTCCTTACCGTCTTCTGCAACGAGCGTAATATCAAAATGACCATGGCGCAGGAGTTTATCTTTCAGAATATTCCTGTTGCTGGACTTATCATCTATTATGGCGATTTTAATTTGCATCTTGGTATTTCTATTGCGAAATTTCTTAAAAGATATTGCATAAAACAATAATCCAATAGGGTAATGCTTTAAATCGTAATAATAAGCCTGGTTCCAGCCGCCGGTGAAGAAATGATTTTAAGATCAAACGCTGCCTCAGCAGCTCTCTCCTTCATATTCATAAGACCGTTACCTATTTCTGTTCCTTCTAAGTTGGTTTCACAAAACCCAATGCCGTCGTCTGATACTTCTAACTTCCATTGGTTTTTTAGCTGGGTGCTTTTAATAACAATTTCACTTGCCCTGCTATGTTTGATTGCATTGGTTATAGCTTCCTGCAAAATGCGCACTACATTCAATGCCTTGGTATAATGCAATTGAATTTCTGTAGAGGCTTCACCCTCTATTTTAAAACGAATATGTGGGTAATACCTGCCCAGTGACTGCACAAAATTGCGAATGCGCATGATGCAATCCTGTGTGGTATAGTTTTCTTTTTTTAAAGCCCAGATGGTTTCTCTTAAAGAAGTAATGATGTCTTTGGAAGCGAATTTTAAATCTGTCATCAAACCCTCCATTTTTTGGGAGTGCTGCTCCTTTTCCAACAGTTCGGTTTTGTACAACACTGCATTGGCATAAGCTCCAATACTGTCGTGCAGATCACGGGATATCCGTTCCCGTTCCAGCTGCACCCGGTGCTCTGTTTTTAGTTCTGCCAGCTTTTTGCGGTATCGTTGCCTTGCATATCCGTTTATGACGAAAGCTGTTATTAAAAATAACAGCAAGGCTGAACTTACAATGAACCACCAGGTTTGCCAAAACGGAGGAAGAATGGTAATAGAAATACTTTTCATAGCAGTTGCATCCTTATCAAAAAGGTGGGAGGCTGCAATGTTAAAAACATAGCTGCCTGGTGGCAACAGGTATCTTACCGTTTGCATATCGTTGTTTTGCAACCAGCTTTTATCTATCCCTTCCATCTGGTATTGATAAATATATTGATCGGGGTTATTGTTACCAATAGCAATAAAATCAAAGGAGAGGGAGTTTTGCTGATGTGGTAATTTTATTTTATTGATGGCTGATACACTGGTGTCAGTAAAGGCTTCTTCATTGTTGATTTTTATTTTGGTAAGCAACAGGTCAATTTTTTCTTCGGCGTTTACAATTCTCCCCGGATAAAAACTGCTTATACCATTTACACCACCAAAAAACATTTCGCCATCTTTTGTAGTGGCCACCACATTGGTATTAAATTCATTCTCCTGCAAGCCATCCTGTTTTTGCAATTGGAATATGTTGAGGTCTTTTTCTAATTTAAAGATCCCTTTATTGCTGCTACACCATAGCGCACCTTCTTCATCTATGGCTATTGCATAAATGCATTCATCTGGCAAGCCATTTTGTTTTGTTAGATGGAGCAGGATGTTCCCTTGCTCATCAATTTTGAAAATTCCTTTATTGCTGCCCATGTAGATGTCTTTTGCATCGCTGGCAAAACACCTTACCCCACCTGTATTTTTAAATGATATCTTTTTCTTCAGGGACAGGGTGGATGCATCTACAAAATAAAGCTCGTCATTGCTATGGGTGATAATGCTATTGCCCCGCCGAAGGCCGCCCATGGTGTAACCCTCCGCTACCTCGGTTTCAGTTACCGTGCTCCTCTTAAAATTTATTTTGTAAATGCGCCCTTGTGCCTGCGTGAGGGCGGAGTCTCCATACTGCCAAAGAAAATTTCCAAAGTAATGAATACCCCTTTTTTCTTCTGGCACAACTGTGCTGATGATGATTCTTTTACGCAGGGTTAAATCCTGGTTCAAAACCCATACGTCCTTTTCGCCGTTATTGAATAAATAATACCCGCCGGCAGGATCCTTCAAAATACTATTGGGAGCAAAATATTTTCCCATGCCCGGTAGTTGCTTTATGTGTTTTACAAGTTGCTGCATTGTATCAAAAACCAACAGGCCATTACCGGTTGTACCAGCCAGAATACGGTTGTTTTGTTTGTCTGGAAGAACAGATAAGATATTGTTGTTTTCGGGCTGCGTGCTGCGGTAGTATTTAATGGGGTAGCTGTTCCGCATTAACTTTTTGATGCCCCCGGTAACGGTTACTATGCAGAGGTTTCCCTTTTTGTCGGGTACAATTCTACCGATGGTTGACCCTGCTGCCACCGGCTGATTTTGAAAGTTTACCAGTTCAGATTGTAAGTTGGTCAACGTCGTATCAATTTCCCAAACACGGTTATTGAAAGAAATGATGGGTGAAGACTGCCAGGGCGTGAGGGTACAGCGGCTGATGCCTGCAGTTGTAGGCCAGCCGGCTATAGAATGGGATGTGATAGTTTTAGTCGTAAAATTATACAACTGC
>JANPJW010000071.1:0-8600 GCA_031425715.1 Chitinophagaceae bacterium
ATAGAGACAAAAGATGGGAACGAATCAGTTTGGCTTACGATGCTTTGGTGAATGCAAAAGGCGAAAAATCGCAGGACCTGGTAGCGTCTATTCAAGAGGCTTACGATAAAAATATTACAGACGAGTTTATGCTCCCCATCATTAATGCAAAGCTTGCTGAAACAAAAATTCAGGATGGCGATGCAGTGATCAGTTTTAACTTTAGAACAGACAGGTGCCGGGAAATTACAGAAGCACTTACCCAGTTAGATTTTCCTGAACATAATATGCACAAGCTCAACCTGCACTTTACCACCATGACCTTGTACGATCATGCCTATGAAAATGTAAACGTATTGTTCGAAAAAGACAACCTCGAAAATACGCTGGGAGAAGTGCTGGCAGCACATGGCAAAACCCAGTTGCGCATGGCTGAAACCGAAAAATACCCTCATGTAAGTTTCTTTTTTAGTGGCGGCAGAGAAGTACCTTTTGTGGGTGAAAAAAGAATCATGGTACCCTCTCCAAAAGTAGCAACGTACGATCTGCAGCCAGAAATGAGTGCTTATGAATTAACGGCCGAAGCCATCAAAGAAATCAATGAGTCTACCCCAGATTTTATTTGTTTGAACTTTGCCAATGCAGACATGGTAGGCCATACCGGGGTTTGGAACGCCGTGATAAAAGCGGTAGAAACAGTAGACAGCTGTGTTGAAAGATTGGTAGCTGCCGCACTTGAAAAGGACTACTGCATTTTCTTAACTGCTGATCACGGCAACGCCGATTACGAAATTAATGAAGACGGATCTCCCAATACTGCACACACCCTGAACCCAGTGCCACTGTTTGTGATAGATAAAAACTGGAGTGGCACACTGCATGAAGGAAAATTGGCAGATATTGCGCCCAGTATTTTAAAAATGATGAATATTCCTATTCCCTCAGTTATGACCGGTAACGTACTTTTTTAAATATTAATGCAAATGAAAATTTTAAAACGAATAGGCATTGGGTTAATTGTGTTGCTATTACTGGTACAGTTTTATCCAAGACCTGAAAAAAATAATGCTAACGCACCAGAGCCGAAGCATCTCAGCAGTATTTACCCAATACCAAGCGATGTGGAAGCATTGATGAAAAGCAGTTGTTATGATTGCCATAGCAATCATACGGACTACCCCTGGTATTCAAGTATCCAGCCGGCTGCATGGTGGCTGGGAGATCATATTGAAGAGGGAAAAAAAGAACTAAATTTTTCTGAGTTTGCAAGCTATTCCCTTGCAAAACAATACCGCAAATTAGAAGAGGTTATTGCAGAAGTAAAGGAAGGAGAAATGCCCCTTGAGTCGTACACAGTCATCCACAGGGATGCCGACCTCAATCCGTCTCAACGAATCTTGCTCACTACGTGGGCGGAGAATATCCGAACTGAAATGGCACAAAAATATCCTGCAGACAGTCTTATCAGGAAGAAAAAATAAATGCATCCTTGCATGTGATGGTAAAGGTTCTGAAAACATATTTGTTGGGTTCACTGCTCGCTGGTATTTCTCTAATGCCATTGCTGGTTGCGGCATGGTATTGTGCGAGCCAAGCCATTATTTACCACCAAATGGAAACCCAGCTGCAGGGGGAACACTTAGAAACCATCACCTTAAAAACAGCCGATATCACCTGGATAAAAAAAGGCAAGGAAATTCTTTTTGGCAATCAACTATTTGATGTAAAAAAAATAGCTACCAGGGGAAACGAAACAACAGTCACCGGTCTGTATGATCATCAGGAAAAGATATTAAAAGAAAAATTTGGGAAGCTGCAAGGCGCAGACATGCAAGGCGAAAAGCATTTAAAAATTACCAGGCCTTTGGTGCTGTTTGGCCCCGCCTCCGGCTTCCATTTCAACGGGCTGATAGTAGGTTCGAGAACTAATGCAAACTACCTGTTTTACAACGAACTTTTCATACAACACGATTACAGCCTCCTAACTGCCCCTCCGCCCCGCTTTGCCTGATATATCTGTGCCGATGTTAATGCAGCACATCGGCGTTTACTCAAAAACAATGAATGGTTTTGGGTGCAAAGGCATTCCTACGCCTCAACGGCTTTTTCCTGCAACCATCTTCTTTCAATTGCACAAATTCTAATGGCCATGTAATGTCCATTAAAAATATCCAGGCATAAATGGATATTTTTTAGTGGGTAGGCTGGTCTGTTTAAAAATATAAACAAGTGAAAAAAATAATATTACCTATATGCTTAATGCTTGGGTCTCTCTTAGGAGAAGCTCAGGAAAAAAAGCAAATACCAAAGGATACTGCAAATGAAATTAGCTTGAATGAAATAACTGTTTCTGCCACGAGGTTCAAAGAAAACAGTATTTTTTTACCGCAAAAAGTAGTGTCTATAAACGCAGAAAAAATTGCTGCATACAACCAGCAAACCACTGCTGAATTATTGAGCCAATCTGGTGAAGTACTTGTTCAAAAAAGCCAGCTAGGTGGCGGAAGCCCTGTTATACGTGGCTTTGAAGCCAACAAGATTTTGATAGTCGTGGATGGTGTCAGGATGAACAACGCTATTTTTCGGGGTGGTCACCTGCAAAATGTAATTACAGTTGATAATGCCATGTTAGCCAAAACAGAGATTTTGTTTGGCCCCTCCTCTGTTATCTACGGAAGCGATGCCCTGGGTGGTGTGTTAAGCTTTTACACAAAAGACCCCTTGTTCAGCAGCACAGGCGGTAAATCTGCAATATCAGGAAATGCGTTTGTGCGTTATGCGTCTGCCTACAATGAAAAGACAGGCCATTTCGACCTTAGTATTGGAGGACAAAAAGTTGCTTCGCTAACAAGTTTAACAGTGTCAGATTTTGGGGACCTCAGGCAAGGTTCCAATTACTACGATCAGTTTCCGGAGTGGGGCAAACGTAATTTTTATGTAAAAAGAATCAATGGCGTTGATTCAATGGTTGCCAACACTAACCCTGAGAAACAGATTGAAACAGGGTATACTCAATATGACTTACTACAGAAAATCCTTTTCAAAACCGGACACTTGCAGCATACGCTCAATTTCCAATTCTCCACTACTTCTGATATCCCTCGCTACGATAGATTAACCGAAGTAAATGCGGCGGGAGTAGCCAGAAGTGCGCAATGGTATTATGGCCCACAAAAAAGGCTGCTTGCTGCCTGGAACACTAGTCTTCCTGCCAGCAAACTTTATGATAAAGGACAGGTGGTTACCGCCTACCAGGACGTAGAAGAGAGCCGCCATAACCGGAACTACAGAAGTGCCAAACTAAATAACCGGGAAGAGCGGGTGAAGATCGGCAGCATGAATGCTGATTTCTTTAAGAAACTTGGCAAAGCCGAATGGAGCTATGGTGCAGAAATTACCTACAACAAAGTAAAGTCGACCGCTTATGCAGAAAATATAACTACCGGTGTAAAATCAGGCCTTGATACCCGTTACCCCGATGGTGGAAGTAATACACAATCCTATGCTGCATATACCACAGGGCTTTATAAAATAGCAAAGCGAATTATTATTAATGGAGGATTGCGTTTTACCCACAACAAGCTAGAGGCTAACTTTAACGATAAAACATTTTTCCCGTTTCCGTTTGATGCTATTGAACAGTCATCAAATGCAGTGTCTGGCAACTTAGGCATTGTTGCCCTACCGGGCAAAGGCTGGAAGCTGAACGCCCTGGCAGGCACTGGGTTTCGCACGCCAAACGTAGATGATATGAGTAAGGTTTTTGAAAGCGGTAATGGCACCCTCATTGTGCCAAACCCGAACCTTAAACCCGAAAAGACCATCAGCTATGAACTGGGAGTTTCAAAGACTGTTGCAAAAAAATTCAGTGCTGGTGCCACGGTATGGTATAGTAAGCTTACCAACGCACTTACAACAGATTTCAGCAGTTTAAACGGATCTCCCACAGTGCTGTACAACGGAACCACAAGCAAAGTAGTAACCGTGGTAAATATGAAAAAAGCCTACTCCTGGGGCCTAAGCGCCAATGTGAACGCTTCCATCAGCAACCATTTCAACTTCGTTTCTCTTATCAATTACACCTATGGCAGGATCAGGGAAAGTCCGGAGGATTACCCGCTGGACCACGTGCCGCCAACTTTTGGCAAAACAAGCATACTGGGTAATTTTGGAAAATTAAATTTTGAGCTGTTTGCACTATACAATGCTGCTAAAGACTCTGCCAACTTCAATCTAAGAGGAGAGGATAACCAGCAATACAGCGCAGATCCAGTAAGAGGCTATTATCCCGGCTGGGCTACTGCTAATTTCAGGGCTGGGTACCGGATTTATAAAAATGCAGCATTTCAACTGGCCGTAGAAAATATCTTCGACAAATACTATAGGGTGTTTGCTTCCGGCCTTGGCGCCCCCGGACGAAATTTTGTGCTTACGCTACGAGGCAGTTTTTAGAGTAAAGCATTTACAAGCTATACAGCCCCTGAATGTTAACATTCAGGGGCTTTTTATGAAGGAGCAGCGAAAGTTTCCATTAAATTGTCATAAATTGAAGGGTAATAAACTCATAAACTTATGACCGAGGAGCTAATGCTTGCGGGAAGTATAAAAAATAACGCAGCAGCGCAGGAAGAATTGTACAACCGGTTCAGTCCTCGTATGCTGGGCGTTTGCTACCGGTTTGCAAAAAACCGGGAAGATGCGGAAGATATGTTGCAGGAGGGTTTTATAAAAGTATTTACCCAACTGCACCAGTACCGAAATGAAGGAGCATTGGAGGGATGGATCAGGAGAATTGTGGTACATACCTGCATCAACATTTTAAAAAAGAATAAGAAATTTTCTGAGAGCGTAGATCTCATTCATGCAAAAGGGATGCACATCAGGGAAGATATGATTCCCTCCATCATGCAGGCCAAACAGGTGGTAGAGTGCATCAGGATATTACCCCTTGGCTATAGAACCGTTTTGAATCTGTATGCTATCGAAGGATTTTCGCACAAGGAGATAGGAGCCTTGTTAGACATTGAAGAAAGCACCAGCCGTAGCCAATACACCAGGGCGAAGGCGATGCTGGAAGAAATACTGGTTAAGAAAAATATCATACATAAATCCCGAAAAAATAATTTCGGAACTGCCTCTTCAAGATAAAACGCTTGCCGGCTTTTACCTTGAGAAAACCAAACTAAAAATGCTTTTTGTGAACGAGATGGAAAATAATTTCTACAGAGACGACTTTGAACAAATGCTCAAGGATACGACCGAGGATTTTAGGATGTACCCTTCCCGAAAAGTGTGGCATAGCATTTACAACGATCTTCACCCGGATCGCAAGTGGCCATCCTTTGCAGCATGCCTGCTGCTTCTTACCGCCATTTTATACATTGGGGTATCTAACAACAACTACATCAGCAAAACTACACAACCGCTTATCAGTTCCAACCCCAGCTTTAGCATACGGGCTACCTGGCCGGTTTCTAAACAGCTACCAGAAAATACCAATCAAGAAATTGCAAGCATAACCAGACCCACAGAAGCTGTCAAGAAGACTGGTTTGTCCGATATCCAGGATGGAGTTGCGAGCAAATCTTTGTTTTTCTCCCAAGCCGTACCTGCAATTTCAGAAACCCAAATTACTGGTGAAACAGTACGAGCCGATGATCCATCCAACTCTGTTACCAATATTGCTTCTGAGCCGGCTAAGCTGGATAAAAAAGCTATTTCCCTGTTGCAAAAAACCACGGACCTAACTAACATATCCATGGTAACAGAAATGGTGACGGAAACGAAAGATGAACAAACATTGTTAACATCGAACAGAAAGGTTCGGCGTGTAGATGGCAGCGAAGCGAATCAACTCGCATCTCCCATTTCTAATGTACAGCCAACCACCGCAAAAAGTGAATTATCTGTTTCTAAACTGCAGTCGGAACGCTCTTTATCAGCGGCGGAAACAGCCTGGATAGAAGATTTTGCATTTCACAATCTTCGCAACCCTGGTAAATGGAAGACCAACCTGTCCTTTCAATACTACATCACACCCTCTGTAGGTTACAGGCATTTAAACAAGAATAATGACTTTGAACCCGTGAACGGAGCCCTGATCAGAACAAGTGATAATGATGAAGTGACCCAACAGCCAGCACCCAATTTTGAAGCGGGAGCAGTGATGCTTTTAGCAGTTAGTAAAAGGCTAAAAATAAAATCGGGCCTCCAGTTTAACTTAACCAATTACAATACTTACGCCCACGGTTTGCAGCACCCAACCCAAACAACGGTACCACTCAATGATGCCCGGAGCGGTTACCTCCGCCATGAATCTTATAATACTACTTATGGTAATGTACTCGGTTCTAACTTCACAAAATTAAACAACCAGACCCTACAGTTAGGTTTACCAATAGGCATAGATTACAGGGTTGCCGGCAACGACAGAATAAAATGGTACATGGGTGCAGGAATTCAGCCAAGCTACATTTTGTCTGGCAATGCTTACCTGATATCATCTGATAATAAAAATTTTGTGCAGGATGATGCCATGCTTAGGAAATGGAATGCCAGCGCCAACGTAGAAACATTTGTAAGTATAAAGACGCCCAGTGGTATTGACATAAACGTAGGTCCGCAACTCCGTTACCAACTCTTGTCTACCTACACTAAAAGATACAGCTACACTGAAAAACTATACAATGTTGGTATTAAGATAGGAGTTACTAAAAAATTATAGACCACAAAAAATATATATCGGGCGCAGCATTTCCAGCTGCGCTTTTTTTATGGATTTTTACCAAAGACAAATGAAAATTTCGGACTAATTTTGACCGCATGACAAGACTATTGATTGGTATCCTGCTGGCAATGATGAGTTCGGCCTGCAATACAGCCATTGAACAATCAAAAGATATTTCAACCAACGAAAAAGAAACTCCCGGCTTCTTTCCGGTAACAAATTATATTTCTGGACAAATAGAAGCAGTCAAAAGAGCCGGCATCAATCCAATAAAAGTTGACAGCAGTCTGAACAAGTCAGATACAAGCTGGCTTAAAGTGGAAGACTTTGAAGCTGCTTTCCGGGAGTTTCTAACCCCCAAAATTGACAGCAGCAACTTAACTCAATTTTTTACCGAGAGTAAATTTGAAGATCAAACGATAGACTCCTACACATTTACGTACACAGCCAAGCCATCCTTACCTGATAGCATAACACTGCAACGTTGGGATGTGTACATAAGCCCCACTAGCAATACCATAAAACGAATTTTTATGGTGAAAAAAATAACCAGCGTAAAGGAACTGCAACTTACCTGGCAAAGCGGCGAATGGTGTAAAACAGTTGCTATTGTTACTGATGCCAAGGGGCAACAATCTGTAAGCACTGTTCAAACTATTAAATGGAATTTTGACTAACGTATGACGGCCGTAGAATTTGCAGCTATCGCTGCCACCATACCTGTATCCCCCGGCATCTATAAATATTTTGATGCCAGCAATCAGCTCATATATGTAGGCAAGGCCAAGCATTTAAGAAAACGGGTAAGCAGCTACTTCAATAAAAACCTGCAGAGTTATAAAACGGTAGAACTCGTAAGCAGGATAAAACGAATTGAATTCACCATTGTAAACAGCGAGCAGGATGCCTTCCTCCTCGAAAACTCCCTGATTAAGGAATACCAGCCGCTTTTCAACATCAACTTAAAAGATGATAAGACTTACCCCTATATCGTTGTAAAAAATGAACGCTTCCCAAGAGTGTTTTTCACCCGTAGAAAAATAAATGACGGCTCTCAATATTTTGGGCCATATACATCTGTTGGAAAGGTGCGGGACCTGCTGGATGTTATCAAGCAAAACATTCCGTTGCGTACCTGTAGACTAAATCTTACAGAAAATAATATTCAGAAGAATAAGTTTAAGGTTTGCCTGGAGTATCACCTGGGAAATTGTAAGGGACCCTGTGAAGGTTTGCAAAGTACGGATGACTACAATCTCGGCATACAGCAGTTAAAACATGTACTCAAGGGGAATGTGTACCCGGTGATGCAGCATTTTAAAACGCTGGTTAAAGAGCATGCAGAAAAAATGGAGTTTGAAAAAGCTTCCTTTTATCAATCAAAAATTAAACATCTGCAGCAATACCAATCTAAATCTGAGGTGGTAGGTACCAAAACAGGAACCATTGATGTGTTTAGCTTGATTGAAGAGGGCGACCAGGCTTATGTAAACTACCTGGCCGTGAACAATGGCAGCATCATTCAAACAAAAACCATTACCCTTCAAAAAAAATTGGAAGAACCCGCTTCGGAGGTACTCAGTTTTGCAATTGCCCAGCTAAGACAAACTTTTGCAAGCGAAGCAACGGAAATTATAGTTCCATTTGA
The DNA here is from genome assembly GCA_031425715.1 of Chitinophagaceae bacterium. Classification (GTDB taxonomy): domain Bacteria; phylum Bacteroidota; class Bacteroidia; order Chitinophagales; family Chitinophagaceae; genus Ferruginibacter. The sequence continues at coordinate 8,355 of JANPJW010000071.1, forward strand.
GATTGACTATCCGGAGGAAGGAATTATACTTACCATACCAAAGAGCGGAGATAGAAAAAAATTACTGGAACTGTCTCAAAAAAATGTAGACTATTTTAAAGAGGAATTGCACGCAAGGAAACTGCTAAAACTGGAAGATAAAACCTCAGCCGAGAAAAGTAAGGTACTTGTACAATTGCAAAAGGATCTGTTTTTGAAAGAACTACCCACGCATATTGAATGCTTTGATAATTCCAACTTCCAGGG
>JANPJW010000072.1:0-6281 GCA_031425715.1 Chitinophagaceae bacterium
TAAGCAAGAATCTATTTTGGACAATTTGTATAATTTATGGGTTGCAGTTTGGATACTCAATATATAACCAAAATCAGATTATCCTGCACTTTATTTCCCCGCATTTCATTTCCCTTTCCTTGGCCTTGCTCCCTTACAGTCTTCATGATTCACCCCTCCCTACTAGCTACCCCCGAACAACTCGGAACAACTCGGAATAACTCGGCACAATTCAGAATAAGTCGGAGCAACTCGGAACAACTCGGAGCAACTCGGAACAACTCGGAACAACTCGGAATAATTCGGAACAAGTCGGAATTGTTTGGCATAACTCGGAATTGTTTGGAACAACTCGGCATAACTAGGCACAAACCGGGAAACGCCGTTTTGAACCGACCACATATTTGCATCCTAACCACGGACCATGGTGGTGAGCAGATAAGAAACAAAACACTTAAACATATAAAACGGAAAACATGACAGCACAAGTACAAAAGCCAACGGCTCAACTAAACAGAACCACCAATGAAACAAATGCAAAGTCTTGCCTTGATGACTCTTCCACCTCGGGGAAACCAGCAGCCGTAACTGCACAGGCTACGCTCGCTTTTCAAATTGCTTACACAGCTTTATGGAACACTCAGGAATTTTCTGCGACAGAAATAGCGCAGGCAACGGAACTCATCAACGAAATACTTGAGCAACATGCCAACCCTGCAAAGGCCTTGAACAATTTTGTGCAAAGGGTATTGCTTGCCCGCCAATACATAAACACTCACCCGGGCAGTTATGCACCGATACCAACAGAGTGGCTGAGCACAACTAACAAGAACGGTTTTGCAGGTACACAGCGTTGGTTAGATGCCGTAGACAATCTGCGCTCCTCAATCCCGACCTACAAGCAGGCGCTGAAAGCTTTTGCAGAGGCGGTACAGGAAACAGCGACATCCCGAAAAGCAGTAGATTTTCATTATTGGCGCAGCTACTTTATACAGCAAAATGCGCAGGGGTTGCTGAATTTGTTTTTGAGCACGATAGCAAATATCGGCAATAGCTAGTGGGGAGTGGCGAGTGGCGAGTGGGAGGGAGGTGGTAAGTTTTAAGTAGTAAGTTATAAGTGGCGAGTGGGAAGTGGTGAGTGGGGAGTGGCGAGTGGGAAGAGGTAAATGGGTAGTGGCGAGTGGCGAGGGGAAGGGGGAAGGTTTTTTGTTTGTGCGCTTTATGGACGGCTTGTGGAGCTTGGATGTTTATTACAATTTATAACGGGTTTCGACAGGCTCGACCTTAAAGATTATTACTTGGCACCGAGGTATGGGGGTATGACCTCACCGGTGCTTCTCTGCCCCTGCGGCAAAAATATTAACCAACAATTTTTTACAATCACCGAGTACCTCGAAGTTCTCCCAATGGGGAAGGATGGGGGGTGCTCACAAACCAACAATAACATGGCAAAACAATCAGGCATTTTTCAAGTGGAAGGAACACTTGGCAATGTAACATTCGTGAAAACACAGGATGGCTTTTTAGTGAAAACAAAGTCTGAAATCTCTAAAGCGAGACGGGCATCTGACCCCGCTTTTCAGCGCACGAGAGAAAACAATTCAGAGTTTGGCAGAGCGGGCAAGGCAGGGCAGGTGTTGCGTACGGCGGTCCGCAACTTATCTAAAACAGCGAAAGACAACAGGCTTGCAAGCCGCCTTACAAAAGAGATGATGAAGGTACTAAAAGCAGATGCGACAAGCATCAGGGGCATGCGCAACGTTGTAGACGGCGAAGCGGAATTGCTGAAGGGTTTTGAATTCAACATCAACGCACAGCTTTCTACCACGCTGTTTGCCAAGTACGAACCTACCATCAACAGGGTGACAGGTATGTTGGATGTGACCATCCCATCATTTGTACCAATCAATGATTTGGTGGTACCGGATGGCAGCACGCATTTCAGCATTGTAAGCGGAGGCTCAGCAGTGGATTTTGAAGCGCAAACTTTTGAAGAGGCTACTTCAACCTCAGCGATCATACCAATAGATGCTACGCCTACGGCTGCGCAAACATTGTCCAACCCAATCACTCCGGCGAGTACTCACCCATTGTTCTTGCTGCTCGGCGTGCAGTTCTATCAGTTTGTAAATGGTATTAATTATCCATTGAAGAATGGGGCTTTTAATGCGTTGCAGATAGTGGATGTTAGAGGCTAGTGGGTAGTAGCTAGTGGCGAGTGGGAAGGGGGAAGGGGAAGAGGTAAGTGGGTAGTAGCTAGTGGCGAGTGGGGAGTGGGAAGGGGAAGAGGTGAGTAGCTAGTGGGGAGTGGGAAGGGGAAGAGGTGAGTGGGTAGTAGCGAGAGGGGAAGGGGTATAAGGTTCAAGGTTTATAGTTCACATTTTAATTTAATTCACAATGATGGTTCAATTGATCCTAAGCAGTTTTGAAAAACTAGGGTACACATTGTTTACAGCGCCTTACCAATTGAATATTGTAGGGATGCGGAGCAGGAATATGATTTCGAATAAATTCAACGACCAGGTGGTTGTATTTTATAAAGACGATGCCGACGCCTGGGTAGTACACTCTTTTACCTCTACCACTATGCCGGGAGTTTATTGGCTGCGCAACCCGATGAATAAAAATGGCACTGCGATATTGATGCCGGGCCAATACAAAGACTCACACCAAACAGGTTTGCACAGGGGTAAGTACAGGGCATTGATACAGAAATCTCCGGTGAAAGTGTTGCGTGACAACGACCGGAACGGATTTGCAAATGTGAAGACCCCCACTACCGAAACGGGTTTCTTTGGGATAAATATTCATCGTGCAGCAGCAACGGAAACCAGCAACAAAATAGGTAAGTATTCTGCGGGCTGTCAGGTATTTGCCAACCCAAAGGAGTTTGAGCTGTTTATGCAGCTTGCCAACACCCACAAGAAACTGCACGGAAATGGTTTTACCTACACACTGCTTTCGCAGGAGGGCATGTAGTAACAACTTCTTGCGCTTAGGGATATTCCCTTTTATCATTTTAATTCACCGTCTCCTCCACTCCACTCCCATCTTCGGGAGTTGCCCTCTGCGTTCGTAGAGAGGGGCTTGGGGTGAGGAGCTAAAAATCAACATCATGGAAACAACAAACACTAATAAAATAAAAAGCTGTCTATGCCAAATGTTTAAAGACAAACACGGCTGCTACAGCATGAGAGAAGTTGTAATCGGCCTGCTCATTATTGCCGTCATTGCAAGCTGGATCGGTCAGCAATTCTTCAACAGAGAGATACCACATTTTATGTTTTACTCCTTCGCAAGTTTGATAGGCACGGGCTGTTTTGGTTATTCGCTGGAGAAGAAAACAAGTGCTACGGAAAACGAGTGACACAACTTAATGCAAGCAGCAACATTACTGAGAAGGCAAAATTGTTTACATCATCTAAACCTTGCCTTCAAATAACAGCAATTAAAAAGCCTTTCCTGCTAAAAGAACAAACAAGAAAAAAAGCTAAATAGCGCAATGTGCTGCAAGCAGGGACATTGCTGAGAAGGCAAGATTATTTATTATTCACGCAATGTGCTGCAAGCAGCGGCATTGCTGAGAAAATTGAGGGGTGAGGCATCGTAATAGTTTGTCTCGCCCCTTTTTTATGTTCATCATTTACTAAAATCAAAACTTTTACCCATGGTCATTAAACCAATTATATACATTGTTCTAGGGATTGTTATCGGCATTGCCATTACAAAATTGTTTACATCAAGCAACCCTTGCCCGGAAATTACAGCAATTGCAAAGCCTTCTTTGCTAAAAGAACAAACAAGTAAAAAAGCTATGCAGTTCCAAAACAAGGTTGATTCTTTGCAGGTTGTAGCGAAGGATTTAAGTAATAATCTAATCACCAGCAAGGCTTCGCTTGCAATAGCTAAGAATAGAACACTTGTATTGCAAAAACAATTGGTGGCGGCAACCGAGAATAAGATTGTATCAAATAAGGAAGTTGGAGCACTCGATTGTCCGCCGGAGGAGGACCTGTTAACCGAGTTAATAGAAGTAAATACTTATAAAGACAGTCTCTATGAAACCATTGACAGCACCCGAGTGCAGCAACTGCAGAACAAAGACGCAGCGCTGGCTGTAAAAGACAGTATGTACATCGCTTTACAACAATCGTTTGAACAAAGCATGGCTGAGCAGCAAATATTATACACCCAAAACAGCCTGTTTCGCAAACAGATCAAGCGGCAAAGGCTGGGAAGCAAGGTAGTATCCGCAGCCATTCTAATTGTCTCCGTTTCTGCCGTAAACTTTTTATTAAAGCACTAGTTCATAATTCATCATTCATTACTCCTAACCCGTAACGCTAAACCCGCAACTCGAGTCCCCATTCACAATTCACCATTCCCAATTGACAATAAACTTAGTATTTGACATTTATTTGTTCATTTTACAAAAGTGTTGTATGTTTGTTTTCTAACAGGAAATATACAAATGACCGGAAATATAAACCCAAATATGATCATACTCGCCCGGGAAGCAAGGGGGCTCACGCAGGCAGAATTGGCAGAGGAGATTGGCATCAGCGCAACCAATTTAAGCAAAATGGAAAGGGCGGATATTGGCACAAGCAGTAGTTTGATAGAGACCATCAGCGACAGAACGTGCTTTCCCCTGCCCTTCTTTTACCAGACAGGCGAAATGGTCCCGGAAAACCTGAACTACCGCAAAAGGGAGGTGGTAGCACAAAAGCTGATCACGCCCATACATGCCAAGGTAAATATTGTAAGAAGGCATGTGCATTTTTTGACAAGGTCGCTTAGCATTCAACATATACCCGTGCCGGTGATGGAAGTAACGGAGCATCAAACACCACAAATGATTGCTGCTAAACTCCGCAGCTTATGGAAAGTGGAGTCACCGATTATTGATAACCTTACTGATTTGATTGAAGCCAATGGCATCATCATAAAAACCATTCCTTTTAATACAGACAGGGTAGATAGCCGCAGCATTCTTACAGATGACAGGTTCCCTATTATTTGTTGCAACCAATCGCTGTTGGGCGACAGGCAACGATTTTCATTGGCGTATGAACTTGGGCAGTTGGTGATGCATTCGAACAGCATTATTCCGTTAGAAAGAAGTGTATCACATGAAGCCAATGCTTTTGCTGCTGAGTTGCTGATGCCGGCAAAAGACATCCTAACAGATTTTGCAGCCGGCATTACCATCCCTTTGCTAGGCGAGCTAAAACGCAAATGGAAAGTCTCCATGATTGCCTTGTTATATCGTGCAGATGATTTGGGTTTGCTGAGCCCTAACCAAAAGCGGTATCTGATACAGCAATTTAACCAGCTGCAGATTCGCAAGCGGGAGCCCATGGAACTTGATGTTGCCAAAGAAGAACCGAGACTGATAAAAAGATGGATAGCAGATTTTAGAACAAAAACAAAAGTGAGCGTAGTAGATATGGCAGCACTGCTTTTCCTAAACGTAGATGAATTTTTAGAACTGTATTCCTGAAGCGCAACAACAAACACAACAACTAAAGAAACGAAAGATGGGAACTGTAAATTTGATTGATGAAATAAGGCCTTCCTCCGTAAAAGACCTTGCGGGTATTTATGGCTGCTGCGAAAAAACGATGAAGAAGTGGATCACACCATTCCTTCCGGAAATTGGTGCAAAGAATGGGCGCTATTATTCAGTGGCACAGGTAAAGGTCATCTTTGAGAAGCTGGATTTGCCGTGTAAGTTTAGGGAGGAGAAGTGAGTAGTTAGTATTGAGAAGCAAGTATCAAGTATCAAGAATTGAGTATTTAGTATTTAGTATTGAGATTTGAGTATCAAGTATCAAGACACAAGTATCAATATTTGAGTATCTAGTATTGAGCAACAAAAATCAGTCGTACTTAACATTCACAATTCACAATTCATAATTCACCATTCACAATTGACAATTCCCTCTCAATCCCCTTCCAAAGTCTCTCATCCACATTTGTTTGAGCAGCATAATGAGCCCAATTACCCACTGCTGTTTTTACTTCCTCAATAATAGTAACAGCTGTTTTTATAGTAACCCTTTTGGCTACGGCGAGCAGATCTGCCTGAGTTATATCTGTACGTTTACTATTCACCGTTAAGCTTTGGCTGCTTACCCATGGGCTGCCCGGGCGGTATGCAAAGCATATATCATATGCCGGAGAAAGGCGCCACTCAACGTTTTTATCCATTACAAAGGCAAAGTTTTTTGTATGATCATCGCAGTTGCGGGCCAGCACATTAAATACCATGCGGCGGTAAAGCTGCTCCATCTGTGGGT
>JANPJW010000073.1:0-1629 GCA_031425715.1 Chitinophagaceae bacterium
GTCTTTTTATACATGCCGGTTTCACTTCTATGCGGGGGCCGCAAAAAGAATTTCAACGCCCGGTATTTTTCTGGGACAGAACCCTTTGGGAAACAGCGCTTGCCTTGGATCCAATAATGGAAAAGAACAGTTCTTTTTACCCCAGGCGATTGCGGTTGTTTAAAGAAATTTATATCGGCCACACCCCAACTTTGCGCTACCAAAAAATGGTACCTATGCAGGCAGCGAATGTTTGGAATATGGATACTGGTGCAGCCTACGAAGGCAAACTGAGTATCATGAACGTTGAAACAAAAGAGTTTTGGCAAAGTGATAATTTGCCCCAACTTTACCCAGCTGAGCAAGGCAGAAAGTTTAACGAGTAAGTTCAAAAAATTAGCGCTGGCATCGATTATGGTTGATGAAAACCCCGGTAGTATAACACTCTACATGAGCCCTTTCTAGATGTGCCGGCACTACCAAAGCGTATTATTAAGCATCATACTTTTTGCACCAAAAAAAGCTGGAAATTTTATTGAAGTTTTTCTCCCAAATCAGAACCCTTCACCTGGATTGACCGCAGGTGGCTTGTGCGCAAACGCCCCCACTCTTCACTCGTAATTCTGTACACAAAATTTGGTTGCGTCGGTTCACCAAAATAGGCCATGTTTTGCTCCCTTATTTTAATTGCACCAAACCTTTCAAGCGATAACTGGGAGCGTTTGTTGCCGGCACCGATGTAAAAATCCACTGCATTCACCGAAGAAAATATATGATCTAACATGGCAGTTTTTAAGGCATAATTGTATCCTCTCCCCCAGTGACTTCGTTTGAAGAATGTATAACCAATGGAAACTACTCCGGCGCTGGCATCATAGTCGCTGTAACGAGAACTTCCAATTACTTCTGCAGTGGCCGCATCCATTACGAGCAGTGCGCCGCCAGATGCCATGGCACCGGTAAAATAATTTTCAAATACTTTTTGCTGGTAGCGATTTTTGTTGGGGTGTTGTTCCCACACAAGTGGATCTGAAGCTGCGGCGAACAAAGCTGCAAAATCTTCTTCCTCCAGGGGTCTTGCAACGATGAGTTGATTCCGAAGGGTGGGTTGAGTATTTAAACCATTATTTTCCATGCGTGATAATTTGAAGTAAGTTGTCAGGTGTTGTGAATGATTGGGTGACAGTTTAGTTTTTATTCATCCAACAATTCAATCCACACCGGCACATGATCACTTGTTTTTTCCCAGCCCCTCACGGCATGATCTGTTCCTCCTGTTACGAGGCGGTCTTTTAATTTTTTACTTAGCAGGAAATGGTCTATTCGCAGCCCGGCATTGCGCCCATAAGCGTCCCGGAAGTAATCGTAAAAAGTATAAATTACCTGGCCGGGATACAAGGTCCTGATAGCATCCGTCCATCCCTGCTGTAACAGGTTATGAAATGCCTCACGGGTTTCTGGCCTGAAGAGTGCATCGTTCACCCAGCGTTCTGGTTTGTACACATCCAACTCTGTGGGCATTACATTAAAATCGCCCAATAGCAAAGCAGGCTTGCCGGATGCCCACAATTCTGCTGCATGCGCCGTTAGCCGATCAAACCATTTTAGTTTATAGTCGAACTTGGGCCCCGGCGAAGGATTGCCATTTGG
>JANPJW010000074.1:0-8285 GCA_031425715.1 Chitinophagaceae bacterium
GGCGTAAGAAATTTCTGCATTGTTCATCATGGCTTCAATGATCTGAAGATCTAGTTTGTCAAGATTTAATTTGGCTCCCATAAACGACCTATTTTTAGTTTATATTCAATATTACATAGAAATATTTGAATAATTACTATAATTTTAAAATAATACTTGAAATATTTTCAATAATCGATTGTTTCCTTCTATCTTTGTTATATCAAACCAAATCGATACAAATCGATTATACTGTGGGGTGATGAAATTTTTGGCAGACATGCCCCCTTGTCTCGGGGGTGAGGATAACAGGATAAACGTAGCATAGAGCCGTTTTTGCAGCAATGTAAACTCGACCGGGGTCGACCACCGAACTTTGTACTACAGCTAACTGCCTCGTGAAGGTTCGAACCCTTCCCCTACAGCACTTGAAGCCTTTGTTGAAAAACGGAGGCTTTTTTATTTTCGGGACTACAGCTAACTGTTCGTCGCGGCGGGTTCGAAGTCTTCCCCTAAAGCATTTACAGGGCTTAAAGTCACATTAGCTCCTTTCAGAATTCTGAACACTCTTTTCAATTTTCTATATTTGCAGCCATGGCTCAAAAAAAATTACTCCGGTTCGCCCAGCTGAAAACTTTTTCTAATGTAATGGAGTATCCTGAAGCGATGCAGGGTAATTGGAAAAATTTTTTTAAAAATGATCAGCCGATTGTGCTGGAGTTAGCTTGTGGGAGGGGCGAGTACACGGTGGGATTGGCCAGTATGAATGCTGCACAAAACTTTATCGGGGTAGATGTAAAGGGTAACCGAATGTACATTGGCGCCAAACAAGCGCAGGAAAAAGAATTGAGTAACGCCGGCTTTTTAAGAACACAAATAGAAATGCTGGCAGATTATTTTGCACCCGCAGAGGTTAGCGAAATCTGGATCACCTTTCCCGACCCACAGCTCCGAACCTCTACAGCCAAACGAAGACTCACGCATCCCAGGTTTTTGCGCCTGTACCAAAAAATATTACAGACCGGCGGCAGTATACATCTTAAAACAGATTCTCCTGCCTTATTCCATTTTACTAAAAGAGTTATTGAACTCTACGGACTTTTTCTTGTTGAAGAGAGTGCCGATGTGTATGCTTCCACTCACAAGCCGGAACTCGGTATCAAAACACATTACGAAGGGCTGGATATAGCTCAGAGCAAAAAAATACATTACCTGCATTTTAAACTGCCGGGAGAAATACCTGCATTAGATGAACAGTTGCAGCAGGAATTAAAACAAACCGAACATCAAACATTAAATTAACATGGAAAACCTGGTGGAGAATGAAGATTATTATTACAACAGCCAGGGCTATATTGTACTCACTGAAAAGTTTCACTTAAAAAAGGGTTACTGCTGTGGCAATGGCTGCAAACACTGCCCTTACCATTACGATGCTGTGCCCGAACCCGCACGTAGCGAGCTTAGATTGCTGCATTCCAATAAACAAGACGGCCATAACAACTCCCACGAGAGCCGGTAAAAGCAGATTTTTTTGTACCTTTTCGAAACATGAAAGAAAAGAAAACAAAGCCTGCTAAAAAAATTATAACTGCAAATCAACCTGCTAAGGAATACAGTTTTTTTGCAGATGTGTACGATGTTGTGCGGCAGGTGCCCAAAGGGAGAGTAACTTCTTATGGCGCCATTGCCGCTTTCCTTGGCACGAAACTTTCTGCAAGAATGGTAGGTTGGGCTATGAATGCAGCCCACACAGCAAGGCCCAAAGTACCTGCCCAAAGAGTAGTCAACAGAAATGGTATGCTCACCGGTAAGCATCATTTTGCAACGCCCACATTAATGGAAGAATTGCTAAAAAAAGAAGGCATATTTGTGGAAGCAGAAACAGTGGTAGATTTCAAAAATAAATTTTGGGATCCGATGGTAGAACTAGGCATTTAATAGAACAACCTTCAAAAAGAATAAGATGAGCAAGACAGACATATTAGGCAAAATAGCTTTTATCAATCATGAAAAAAAATACGCCATGATTGAGTATGAGCAAAACGGCAAGAAGAAGACGGTGAAGGGAAACATTGATGAAAAAATTCAAAAAGAACTGAAGCAGAAGAAAATTATAAAAAAAACACATCATTTTTTAATGGGTGATGTGGTGAGTTTTACCATTAAACTTACCGATCGGGGAGATAAAATGATGGCCTCCAACATCAGCTTCCTATACAACAATGCCCTGGATGTATTGATAAACCAGGCTTTGATCAATAATAAGTTCACGGGGTATTTAAAAGCTGCCGATGATCAATATTTTGTAAAGGAAATAGATAGTTACCTTTTCTTCCCGATTAGCTTTGCCCCCTGGCAAATTATACCCGCAGAAGACGAATTGAACGAACCCGTTACTTTCTCTTTGGAAAACCTGGATAAAAAGGATAAAATTTTTGCTTCGCTACTTAACAATGAATATGTGCCCGAATTTCAGACCATTGTAAAACAATATAAAAACAAGACTCCTATTGATGCGATTATTACAGACATTAAGACGCATGGTATTTACCTGGACCTCGCAGGCGATAAATTAAAAGCAAAAATTCCTTTGGGTAAAAATGAAGCAATGACAACGCTGGCCAGCGGGCTACAAAAAGGCGGTTTACTTAAAGTGTTGATTACCCATATTGGCAAAAATCGTATAAATGTAGAACCTGTTAAAGAATAACCCCGGATCATTGTTTCACTTCGGCTTCACTGATGCCGAGATCCTGCGCTACTTTAAAGCCGGAGGGTTTTGTATAAAAAAATATAAGCAGCAGTGCCGCTGCAACAATTAATAAGGAATATCTGCCGGTGAGTAAAAAGCTAATGACAATTAGTATAACGGGAGCTTCCAGCATTGCCCAACGTATGATGCTGGCTGCCCTGTAGGCTGATAGTTTTCCTGGTACATCACCATCATCCAGCCTGATTTTTTCTACTTGCTTTTTAAACATCGCAAATGCAGCAATTACCAAAGCCACGGAAAAGCCAATGATGCCGGAGCCAACCATTATCGGGAGATCTTCGCCAGTAACAACGGGGTAAAAACTTTTTGAATAAATGAGATAAGTAGCAATAAATGCAAACATGATCTGCCCTATTAAAAGAGAAAAATGCAAAACCACCAGGGCTTTTACGTTAGAAAGGGGCTGTTGAGGCATATCAGGTATAATAGGGTTCTATCATCCAGTAAACAATTACACCCGTAACTGCTACATACAACCACACAGGCCATACAATTCTTACTAACTTTTTATGCTTGGCGTACTCACCGGTGAGGGCCCTGTAGGCTGCCCACAAAATAAATGGCAGTACCAATCCTGCAAGTGGAATATGTGTAAAGAGAATTAAAAAGTACAGCGTGCGCAAACTGCCTGTACCCCCATAACTGGTTTCTCCGGCAAAAAGGTGATGACAGATATACGAAAGCAGGAACAACACAGATAGCCCGATTGTAAAGAGCATTATTTTTTTATGAAGCTCAAAGTTTCGGTTGCGTACCACCACCAACCCAGCTATCAGCAGCACAGCTACTGCCGCATTGATCAATGCATTGATGCTGGCAAAGATGTGTACATCAAAAGGAAAGTCTACTTTCCCTGCCAGGTTATATCTACCCAGGATGGTTACTGCTGCAAATACAATAACTGAAACAATAATAATGAGTGTTTTAGCTTTCTGATCATTTTTTTGCAAAGCTTGCTGTAGCATGGTCTTAAAATTTTTTCCTGTTTCTACTAAGAAAAATTGTAACGAGTATCACCAGGGCAATTCCTCCAAAAATCAATGGTAGAATTGGAATGAACTCCCTGAATATAGAAGGGCTTTTTCTATCTTTCTCCAGCATCAGGGTTGGAATGTCGCCGGCAAGTTGAGCCAGCTTAGCTGTATCAAACCCATTATACCAACCTCTCACCACCCTGTTGGAATCGAGCAAAAAGAAACTCTCTGTATGTACAAAGGCTGTGTCTACGTTTACATCCGCAATGTTGGCCTTCACTTCCTGAATAGCAAAATCGTAAATAGCTTTTTTATCACCGGTAGCAAACCACCAGTTGTCGTGGTTCACACCAAATCTGTCTGCATACTTTCTTAACCTGGCAACACTATCATATGTAGGGTCTACCGAAAATGAAATAAATTGAACGATCTCAGGATTCTTCACAAAAGATTCCTGCAGCTTTTTCATATTCCTGGTGAGGCCGGGACAAATGGTTGGGCAACGTGTAAAGAAAAAATTAATAACCAGTACTTTTCCCTGGGCATCGTCCAGGCTTACTTGTTTACCCATTTGGTTAGTAAACCTAATATTCTTTACCTGGTGCCAAATAGTATCTGGCAGGGTTTCTCCACGACGTTCTACGGAACCTATACTGTCGTGAAAATAATGACGGGGCATATGTACCGCATCCTTGCTATAATACTTTACAATATAATAACCTGCAAGTGGCACCAGTAGTACCAACAGGAGTGTAACAAGGCCTCTTATTTTCAAAATGCTTTTGGGTTTGTACCTTTTAAATAATCTTGCAAATTTCTGTCAATGGGCAATGCCATTGGTCATCAAATATTCATTTCTTTCTTTCGCTGCCAGTATAAAAAAAAACCATCACCCTTGCTTTCGGAATGATGGCTTTCTACTATGTTCATAAATGATTGCTATTTTTTCTCACCTTGTTCTACTGCTGCGGGGGCTACTTGCTCTGTGTTCTCCCGGCTGCCAGCGGTAGTATTTCTGAGTGTTTTCCAACTGTTGCCATCCGCCAAAAATGCAATGATGAACCAAACAAATAATACTAACGGTACTACGATGGTCATTATGAGGTTTCTTACCTCATCGCCCAGGTGCATAAAAACCGACACGATATAATAAGCTTTTGCCAGCGTAAGTATACCTATAACAATTTTGGTACTAAGCACAGCTGCATAACCAAGATTGCCATGTGTAGCATAGAGAAAATAGCCCAAGGCCAATTCAATAATTGTAAGACCAGATAATACCCAGAATATTTTCCATATTCTTTTAGTTCCATCGCTGTGTTCAGGATGAAAAGTAACTTCTGTATTTGTTGTTTGTGCAGACATATTCGTTATTTAAATTATTTTCAGTAGGGTTTTATACAAGGTAGAAACACAAAAACACAAATACCCAAACCAGGTCTACAAAGTGCCAGTAAAGTCCGGCCTTTTCTATCATCTCATAATGGCCCCTTTGGTCAAAATGGCCCAGCTTTGTTTTTAAATACATGATGATGTTGATAACCACACCACTTAGGACGTGAAAACCATGAAAGCCGGTAATGCCAAAAAAGTATCCACCAAATGCAATAGGTCCTGGTGTAGATACTAACTGACCGTTGTGCATCACTTCGGTACCCCAGGGATTTTTAGCCATAGAGGTACCCCAATGTTCAATTTGTCCGTTTACCAATACTGCATGATCTCCTGTTATTAAATGCGTCCACTCCCAAGCCTGGCAGGAAAGAAAAGCTATCCCACCAAGAATGGTTAAAATCATATATTTTTCAACTCCCTTACGATTCATCTTGTGTCCTTCATGCACCGCCAATACCATGGTAACGGAGCTGAAGATCAGAATAAACGTCATCAAACTCACAAATGCCAGTGGTAAGTTGGCATGGCCGGCAAAGGGAAAAGCATTGAATACGTGGTTGGGATCTGCCCAGTGGTTTACGCTAAAACGGATGGTACCATAGCTTATGAGGAATGCGCCGAATGTAAAGGCATCACTCATTAAAAAATACCACATCATTACTTTTCCGTAACTGGCGTTAAAGGGGCTCCTGCCGCCACTCCACCATTTTGTACCTGTAGGAATTGCTGTTGTTGACATAAATATTAAATTCTAATTACGTTTCAAATTTGTTCAATGATGGCAACTAAATAATGTCGCTCTATAATCGTGCTCCCTGGTATCTCTACCGAATCATCAATAAAAAAGCCAGCAAATAAAGCCACAATATTCCCACAAACTGCCAGTAAGTACTGATTAACTCCACCGGCAGCGAACTATAATTCCTAACCTTTTGACTAAATGCCTTTAGGGACATTACTACAAGAGTTATTAAACCTCCAATAACGTGAAGGGCATGCAACCCTACAATTACATACAAAAACGAGTAGGCAACATTAGCCTGCAGCGTTAAACCAGATGCCCATAGCTGGCTAAACCCTATTACTTGTAGTGCGATGAACAGTAACCCCAGTGCGAGCGTAGCTAACATCATCATCCGATACCGGCTCATATCCCTCTGCTTAAAAGCCTTTAACGACAGATATAAAGTAAGGCTACTAATTACAATCGCTGCTGTACTGTACCAAAACATTGCCGGCCATTCAAAACTTGTCCAATTTGCCTGGTTCCTCTTTACTACGTAGGCGCTCGTAAGCCCCGCAAACATCATTAGTATGCTTCCTATTGCTACCCACAAGGTAAACTTATGAGGATGTAATTTATTTTTTGGTGCTATTGCCACGGCATTCATTTCCTCTACCCAAAGGGCTTTTAATTTATATTATTTAAACTATCCAATCGGCTTTCAAATATTTCACGTTTCACTTTTCTCGTTCAGTCCTGAAGCTCTACATCTTTACCTTGTCAGCGTATAAGCTGAAAAATACGATCATCAGGTAAAAATAAGAACTGAACATAACTTTTTTAGCAGAAGCCACATCCATCTTGCGAAAAAGCTGGACACTTACAAAAACCATAAACAAGTTACACCCGAAACAGATCCACATACTTGTAATGCCACTCATGTGATAATAATAGGGCAATACACCTACGGGGATCATCATGCTGCTATACATGATTGTTTGCAGCGCTGTAAACTTTGTTGGCCCTTTATCACTAGGCAGAAGTTTGAATCCTGCAGCACTGTAATCTTTATGCGCCACCCAGGCAATTGCCCAAAAATGAGGAAACTGCCAGAGAAATTGTATAGCAAACAATATCCAACCCCCGGTCCAATTTTCAGGAAAACCCTCTTGAAAACTTGCGACCCAACCAATGAGGCAAGGTAAAGCCCCGGGTATAGCCCCCATCAGCACAGCTATGGAATTTACTTTTTTTAAGGGAGTGTATACAAACCCGTAAAGCAGCAAACTAAACAAACTGAGCAAGGCCGCTTCAATACTAAAGCTGTACATGATACCACAGCCCAAAACAGCAGCAAAAATTACAAAAGCCCAGCCCTCTTTCACACTCATCCTCCCGCTCGCAATAGGCCGTTTGGCCGTACGGTTCATGAGCGCATCGGTATCTTTTTCCAGTATCTGGTTAATAGCATTGGCTGCGCCAGTAACCAACATGCCTCCCGCAAAAAGTAAAAGAACTTTAGAAATGCTAAAGGTTATGTTCGGCGCCAGTAAGTAACTTATTACAGTACTGAACACCACCATAAAACTCAGCGTAAATTTTATCAGCAAAAAGTAATCTTTCACTTTGCTTGCTAATGCAAAAGACGCTGAATCTGAAATGGTTTTGTTCTCCTGCATAGCCTCTCCCTCATTCCCTCTCACCCGATAACTATCGGGAGAGAGGGAGGCCGGGCAATTTTTTATTTAATGAACTTCAGCTTTTTACACACCTTCTTTAACTCGTTCTTCATCATTTCCCTGCTAACTATCGTATAATATTTATTCGCCTGTATCTCCTCTATTCCCCTCACCTTCGGAGAAGATAGGCGGAGCTTTTAATGCTTCTCTTCCTCTGCCCCTACCGGTACATCTTGCGGGATAAAATCCTGCCCGCCTTTTCCATCTTTTGCATAGTCATAAGCCCAACGGTGTACTTCTGGAATCTCTCCAGGCCAGTTTCCATGACCGGGGCGGATAGGTGTTGTCCACTCCAGGGTATTGGCCTGCCAAGGATTCTTTTCTGTTACTTTTCTTCCTTTAAAAATAGAGTAGAAGAAGTTGAACACAAATAAGAGTTGTGCAGCAAATACAACCATGGCAACGAGACTTATGAACTCGTTCAGACCACCAAATTGTTTAAAAGACTCCCAGTTTGAGAAATCATAATAACGACGTGGCATACCTGCAAGACCCTGGTAGTGCATTGGCCAGAAAATCAGGTAAGCGCCAACCAACGTTATCCAAAAATGAATATAAGCCAAAGTGTTATTTAAGAAACGGCCATACATTTTAGGAAACCAGTGGTAAACTCCTGCAAACATTCCCATAAAGGAAGCTACTCCCATTACTATATGGAAATGCGCAATTACAAAGTAAGTATCGTGTAAGTGAATATC
>JANPJW010000075.1:0-8105 GCA_031425715.1 Chitinophagaceae bacterium
TGGAGCGTAAAACTGAAGCGGAGCCGGTTCAGATGCAGAAGCCGCCACAATAGTGGTATAAGCCATTGCGCCGTTTTCTTCCAAAGTTTTCATGATACCAGCAATGGTAGATGCTTTTTGTCCGATGGCTACGTATATGCAGTAAACAGGCTTACCTGCTGCGTAAAATTCTTTTTGATTGATGATGGTATCTACTGCGATGGCAGATTTCCCCGTTTGGCGATCGCCAATAATCAACTCACGCTGGCCACGGCCGATTGGAATCATTGCATCAATGGCTTTAATACCTGTTTGCAAAGGCTCTTTTACCGGCTCACGAAAAATTACACCTGGTGCTTTGCGCTCCAATGGCATTTCATAAAGTTCGCCCTGTAAAGGTCCTTTACCATCTATAGGCTGTCCCAATGTGTTGATAACACGACCGCACATACCCTCTCCTACTTTAATAGAAGCGATTTGATTGGTACGTTTTACCTTGGCACCTTCTTTAATACCACTGCTATCACCCATCAACACCACACCCACATTGTCTTCCTCCAGGTTCAAAGCAATGGCTTTTACACCATTTTCAAACTCCACCAGTTCGCCGGAACGTACGTTGTTTAAACCATAAACACGGGCAATACCATCTCCTACCTGCAGTACGCTACCCACTTCTTCAAGATCTGCAGAAGCATTAAAATTGCTTAGCTGCTGGCGCAGTATCGCCGAAATTTCATCTGGTTTAATCTCTACCATAAAAATTTGTATTTGTTTATGAAGCCGTCTGAAAATGCTTTGGTGATCGTTGCCGGGAGAGCTTCCCGGAGTTCCATATACATTTACAGTGTAAGGCGCCTGTTTTTTAGGCCGCAAAGGTAAGAGATGATAACTGGAATGGCAAAAAAATCAATCTCTTTACACCGGATTATTTCCTTTTGTGGAGAACAGCATGCACCCTACGGAGGATCAACTTCATATTATCAAAATTCTGATTCCAATACATCATTATTAAACAAAGCTTCAAAAATTGCAAGGAAGTTGTATTTTGCTTTGAGAACTGCAACGCAATGCTATCTACAAATCCACAAGTATCATGATTTTCGTTTATAACCTGCTTGTTCCTTTCCTAATTTTTGCGTAGGCAGCAATATTCAGATTCCCAATTCAAAAAAATATTTTTTAAAAAATGAAGAACCTTTGTATCCTTTTGCTGATGCTCTTCCCGGCATCTGCCCTCCTGGCACAAGATATTTCTAAATCAGAAGCCTTTCAACTGCTTTCCAGCAATCAAAAAGTTCTCGGACTTTCAGACCAGGACTTACAAAATTCCATTGTCTCCAATGCATTCTATAATAGATCATCCGGCACGCAGATGATCTATTTACAGCAAAGCTTCAAAGGCCTTCCTGTGTTTAACCAGGTTCAAACACTTGCGTTTAAGAACGGCAAGCTGGTATCCATGGCTGGCAGCCGGCTCAGCAATATCCAAAAGCTTACGGCAAGGCTCGGGGAGGTGCCCGATGTAAATGCAGCAACCGCATTAAAAACCTCACTTATAGCAAAAAAAATAAATCCGATTGCTCCACTGACTGGTGCCGCCCGTGGGCGAAAAGAAGATTTTGGAAAAGCAGGTGTAAGCGGTGTGAACATGACAACAGAACTGATGTGGGTGCCGCTGCGGGATGGGGCCGAAGTACGTCTTGCCTGGCAGGCTTATTTTGCACCAACATCCAATTCAGACTATTGGCTGATTAATGTAGATGCTCATAACAACGAAATTATAGGTGAAGTAAATCTAACTGTGTACTGTGATTTTCACCCGGGGGAGGTGATCAATCCTGCAACTAAAAATAGCGCCACTGGTCATACTGCTCATCAGTTCACAACAGCATCTTCATCAACCCGGCTACTGAGCCCTTCCCTTGTGAATGGGGCGAGTTATCGTATAATTCCTTTTCCGGCAGAAAGTCCTATCCATCCCGGTGGTGCGCCGGCAGTACGCACAGATCCATGGAACCTTGCGCCAGGAAATGCCACCACCTTAAAATGGCACAGCAACGGGACCACTGATTTCAATATTAGCCGGGGAAATAATGTATGGGCAAGAGAAGACCGCACAGGCACTACCACCATAGACAGGCCCACATTACCAGCAACTTCAACCACGGGCCCCGATCCGCTAAGTTTTGATTTTGTACCAGATTTTACGATTGCTCCTACCCAGTCTACCCCTGTACCCAATCAACAATTCAACATTACTAACCTGTTTTATTGGAACAATATCATCCATGACCTGAGTTACCAATACGGCTTTGATGAAGCCTCCGGAAATTTTCAGCAAAACAACCAGGGAAGGGGCGGCTTGGGCAACGACTACGTAGATGCGCAAGCGCAGGACGGCGGCGGCAACAACAACGCTAATTTTAGTACTCCACCAGATGGACAGAACGGACGGATGCAAATGTACCTGTGGAATGGTACCCCTCAAAGAGATGGAGATGTAGACAATGGCGTAATCGTACATGAGTTTGCCCATGGCATCAGCAGCCGCCTGGCGGGAGGCTCGGCGCAGGCGGCCTGCCTTAGCAGTGCAGAACAAATGGGCGAAGGCTGGAGTGATTACTACGCCTTGATGGCTACCCAGGATTGGGCTACGGCTACCCTAAACGATGGCTTTGACAAGCCAAGAGGTATCGGGACTTATGTAGTGGGGCAAACTCCCACCGGCAATGGTATTCGCAGCCAACGCTACACTACAAATTTTGCTCTCAACAATAGAACATATGCGGCTACCATACCCGGTAGCGGACAACAACATTCCAGGGGCGAGATATGGTGCGCCACGCTCTGGGATATGACCTGGAATATCATCAACCAGGTGGGTAGCATCAATCCCAATATTTTTAATGCAGCAGGAACGGGCGGCAACAGTATTGCACTTCGCCTGGTTACAGAAGGTTTAAAGCTACAGGTTTGTAATGCCGGCTTTATTGATGGCCGAAATGGCATATTGCAGGCAGATCAAATCTTGTACAACGGTGCTTATCGCTGTGCCATTATGAATGCATTTGCACGCAGGGGCATGGGGTTCGATGCAAGCCAGGGCTCGGCTAACAGCACGACAGACCAGGTGGCGGGCTTTTCTATCATAGAAGCAAACCTGAGTTTAACGCAAAGCCTAACCCAGCAACAAGAGAACCAGGATGTAACCTACAGCAACAGAGTTTCTGCTGGTACTTGCGGCGCCATCACCAATTATTTATTGACAGATACCCTGCCATCGA
Source organism: Chitinophagaceae bacterium (assembly GCA_031425715.1). Lineage (GTDB taxonomy): Bacteria > Bacteroidota > Bacteroidia > Chitinophagales > Chitinophagaceae > Ferruginibacter. The sequence goes on from JANPJW010000075.1 coordinate 3,267, forward strand.
ACGTTACCTATGTTTCGGGCGGCACCTACAACGCCAGCACCCGTGTGGTAAGTTTTGCTGTAAACCTGGCAGCCGGCCAGTCTCAGGTTTATGCTTTTACGGTTAAGATTAACAACGGTAGTTGGTTCCCGGTTACCAATTTATTGGATGAGCCTGTGGCTACCGGAACCATACCGGCCAATTTTACTACAGCAAGCATCAGCAGCGACAACTTTGTAGTTTCCAGCGCCCTGAGCCGCAGTGCGCCGTTTGCCTTCTTTGGTATTAACCCTACGAACGTTTCTAATTTTTCGCTTGCAACCAATACCCCTATTGCATTGGGTGCCGCTCCGCCCATACTCAGTTTTTGGCACAACTACAATACAGAAGAAGGCTGGGATGGCTGTATCGTGGAAATAAGTACCGACGGTGGCGGCAGCTGGCAAGACCTTGGACCACAGATGACGGAAAATGGTTACAACAGCGGGCTCGGCGTGGGAAGCGGTAACCCACTCGGCGGTAGAAGTGCCTTTAGTGGAAACAGCAATGGGTTTATTAAAACTTCGGCTTCCTTAATTCCGTATGCCAATCAAAATGCTTTGTTTCGTTTCAGCTTTTCATCCGATGATAATACTGCAGAAATCGGTTGGTACCTGGATGATATCCTGCTGCAAACAAAACCCCTGGTGAATATGCGGTCCAGCTTGTTCAATGCTTCGGGCGGCAGGGTAGCGATAAATGATACAATTACGACTATTCTGCAAAATGCTGCTTGCGCTCCCGGTAGCATAACCTTGCAGCCTGCTAATAAAGCTACCTGTGCGGGCACCAGCGTTTCGTTTGCCGTAACTGCTAACGGTACTGCACTTAACTATCAATGGCAGCAGAGCGTAGATGGGGGCACGAGTTTTACCAACCTTGCAGGTGCAACCTCGTCCACCTTTACTATTCCCAATCCGCTCGCTTCCCAAAATGGCAACTTGTACAGGGTGCAGATATCCGGAACTTGTACCGCAGCATTTGCCTCCACTGCGGCACAGCTTACCGTTACGCAGCCGATTGTAATAAATACACAACCACTTGCGGTAGCAGCCTGCGCAGGTGTAACTGCTAATTTTAGTACACAGGCTACAGGGCCTGCGCTGGGTTACCAATGGCAGGTGAGCGAGACGGGGACCAACTTTACATCCATTATCAATGGTGCTGAATATGCTGGTGTAACTACCAGCACACTTACCGTAAATAGTATTTCCACCAGCATGACTGGATATCAATACAGGGTTGTGGTGAGTGGCACTGCGTGCACTGCCGTAACATCTGCGCCAGCTTTGTTGACAGTATTTGCCCTACCAGTTGTTACCATCAATTCGCCACCGGTGGTGAACATTACGCCCTATCAGCCAACCATACTCAGCAGCAGCACGAGCCCCTCGGGAGTATACACTTACAGTTGGTTGAAAGATGGAAGTTTATTACCCGGTGCCAACAGTGCCACGCTGCCTGTAAATGTAGATGGCCTTGGTAGCTACCAGCTACGGGCAACCGATGCTCGTGGTTGCAGCAATTCATCTAACGTGGTAACGGTGGCAGACAGTGCAAGTAAGATCTTGTTCATCTACCCCAACCCCAACAACGGGCAGTTCCAGGTTAGGTATTACCAGGCTCCGAACAGTACTGGCCTGCGCACGTTGAATATTTACAATTTGCGGGGACTAAAGATATTTTCAAGACAATATAATATCACAGGCTCCGGATACCAACGCATGGATGTAAATCTTGGCTTTCTCCCTTCGGCAGGAACCTACTTTGCAGATTTGCGTGACGAGGGCGGAAAGCGATTGGCATCGGCCGCTGTACGGATACAATAAGATCATCATTGTATAATTGAAAAGCCGGCCTTTATGGCCGGTTTTTAATTATACAGGAGGTTGAAAAGCTATAAACAAATATTGGCAGAAACAACCATTTGACCCTGCCAAACTTTGCCTTTGCGCTTCAAACAAATGCACTTATTTACCACCCAATGCTTCCTGGCAACCTTTCTCCCCGGGCATTTGGGTTGGCCGAGGAAGTTGCGTGTATCAAGAAAACTTACTACTACCCGCAAAGGCCACCTATTACCAAGTGGTGGAGTTTTAATCTTTCAAGTTAATGGTGCTTACTCTAGGGCCGGCGCAAAATGTAGGTCTACGCATTTTTATTGCCCCTGTTAGTTACCGGGTTCGGGAAGTGACTCCAGCATCGGGTTATAATTTTGTAGAAAATTCAATGGCCATGTCTTTTGACTTCCAAAATTCTTCGATGGTTATATCGATACCATTTATTTTTAAGTATTCGTGAATAATCTCATTGTTTAACCGGTCGGAAATTTTTCTTTTTTTATAATTTAACTCATCTTCAAAGGGTAATAATTCTCCATTTTCAAAAAACTCCCACTTATTTGAATCTTTCATTGCTTGTATTACTCGGTTTCGAATACCCATTTGGTATTTAAAGTTATAAAACGGAAAGTTGGTTTCCTTATCGCAAAGCCCAACGCAAATTGTTTCCCTTTGATAAATACCATAATACTTATTCAAAAGAGTTGGCCAGCCATCTGTAACACTCGAAAGAAAAACTACCAAATCGAAATTAATTGATTGGGGTTGCCATAACAAACACTTAACCATTTCTTGAAAATTGGTTCTCTCATCATAGTAACTAACAGTTTTACTAAAGTCTAATTTAAGTTGCTTTTTCTCCCATTGTTTGTTTAATGTCTCAATAATTATACTTCCTAATTCCTTTTCAACTTTGTTAAACGGATGTTTAATAAAGTGTAGTCGAATAGTTTCAATGCCTGAAAAGTTATTTAAAATCATTATTGAAATTTTTCTTTTCGTTATAAAGTATTCAGCTCAACAAAAGATTTGGGATCATTAGCTTTTCGCTGGCGTTGGTCTTCCTTCCCAGCAATTAAGACGCCCTCGCCTGGTGTTATAGCCAGCGAGGCACCAACTTTAAGTTAACCATGTATTTCTGACTTTTACCACGAATTTCCAATCCCCGAATGACTGACTTCCATTTTTTCTATCAGTTTCGTGAAGTTATGGCCTAAGAGAAAAAGGAGAAAAAGAGATGGACATTTTCTCTTTGTGCTTTTTTTCTCTTTGTGCTCTTTGCAACAAAACTTTTGAATATTGGGCTAAGAGAACAAGGAGTGAAGGAGAAAAAAGAGATGGGTATTTTCTCTGTACTTTTTGTGTCTTTGTTCTCGTTGCAAAAAAAACATTTAGATATTGGGCTAAGAGAGAGTAAAGGAGAAAAAGGGGCGGTGTTTTCTCTTTGTATTTTTTCCCTCTCGATGCTCTCAGCTAAAAGCCTCCTTACCAGGAATATCTCTCCCGGCATATGCCGTGGCAGAGAACCTTGCGTGAATTAATAAAATTCTTTACATCGCACAAAGATCGCATCTCCCATTTCCAAAAAGTTTGCACTCAGAGGTTTTCCGGCAACATAATTTAAATACTACTTCCTGTTTTACAACCCGCCGATACAGATGTATTTTGTTTCCAGGTAATCTTCCAAACCGTAATGGCTTCCTTCTTTACCAAAGCCACTTTCTTTTACACCACCGAACGGCACTTCGGTGTAGGAAATGATGCCTTCGTTGATACCGATGATACCGTACTGCAATTGCTCTGATATGTGGATGCAGCGCTTAACATCCTGGCTAAAAAAATAGGCGGCAAGGCCATATGGAGTATCGTTGGCCATAGCAATGGCTTCGGCATCTGTCTCAAATTCAAAAACCGAGGATACCGGCCCGAATATTTCTTCCTGGCTTAGTGCCATGTTTGAGTTGCAGTTGGTAACAATAGTCGGTGCAAAAAATAAGGACCCTTCCGCATGTGGCTTTCCGCCCAAAACAATTTCGCCACCCTTTTCTAATGCATCCTTTAAAAGCTGTTCTACTTTCTGCACACCAGCTTTGTTGATGAGGGGTCCAATGTCTACAGCAGCCTGTGTTCCGTCTCCCACTTTGAGGGAAGCCACTGCTTTTTTATAAGCTGCCAAAAACTTTTCGTAAATGCCTGATTGCACCAATATGCGGTTGGCACACACGCAAGTTTGCCCGGCATTGCGGTACTTGCTGGCAATGGTACCTTTCACAGCGAGGTCGATATCTGCATCGTTGAAGATGAGGACCGGTGCATTGCCGCCGAGCTCAAGCGATAATTTCTTAACCGTTCCGGCACATTGTTCCATGAGTTTTTTACCAGTTTCGGTGGAGCCTGTGAAGGACAATTTTTTGATAGATGTATGGCTGGTAAGTACGCCGCCAATAGCTTTTGCGTCAGATGAAGGCACAATATTTAAAACCCCGGCGGGCATACCTGCTTGCTTTGCGAGGTGCGCCAAGGCGAGGGCACACAAGGGTGTAAGGGATGATGGTTTGAGCACCACGGTGCATCCTGCGGCAATGGCCGGCGCAATTTTCCGGGTGATCATGGCCACCGGAAAATTCCAGGGCGTGATGGCAGCCACTACACCAACGGCTTGCTTGATGGTGATAAAACGCTTGTCACTCACGGGTGCAGGGATGGTTTCCCCATAACTGCGGCGGCATTCCTCTGCAAACCATTCCACAAAGGAAGCACCATACTGCACTTCACCGGCCGCTTCTTTCAGTGGCTTGCCTTGTTCGGCAGTCAGTAACGCTGCCAATGCATCTGTATGCTGCAAAATGAGGTCATACCATTTGCGCATAATCGCTCCACGCTCCTTTGCGGAAACCTTGCTCCAAAGAGCGAAGGCAACCGTTGCGGCGTCGACAGCCCTTTCCGCATCTTCAGCGGTGCCGTCTGCTACCTTGGCAAT
>JANPJW010000076.1:0-4123 GCA_031425715.1 Chitinophagaceae bacterium
TTCGGCCTCATGATTGGGACTTTCGTACACAACTGCATACTGGTACTCCACGTAAAATTTATCATCCGTCGGCGGAATTTGAATATTATATTTTACACCGGTAACCAGCCCACCCCTTTCCGTATTGCCTATTTTTATAGAGTACCGGCTGCCGTTGGGTGCAAGAACGGGAAATTTTCCAAAAAAATCAAAGGCGGGAAGCGTTTGGGCCGAGATAATTTCATGCCTGCCGGGGATGGGTGCTGAGTTATTAATTGAAATTTGTACCGGCTCTGATTGATCATCAAGACCCAATGCTATGCGGCCATCTGTGCACTGCCAATGATTTAAAGTACCTTCTTCAAAATCGATATTGCCTGGACAGGTTTGGGCCAAAGCGCCGGCCAGGTAGCAAAAATAAAATGCAAAAAAGGTCAGCAATATTTTCAAGTAAAAAAACGCATTAAAGTTGCGTGTAAAAATAGCCAGAAAAATGGCAATCCCGGCTAAATTTTCAACGCAAAATCCGTTTCTCCAATTGCACAAATATTCGGCAAAGCCGATCACATTGCGCCAGCTAAAGCTGCCCGTTTGTAACGGGATTTTAAAAAGGAAAGATGATCCTACGCTTTGATTGGTTGCACAAAAAATTTTTTCTCAATTTAAAAACCCGAAATCGTCTACCCCATTTTCATAAAAACTGGCTGGAGGGTAATAATAGTCAAGGTGATCCTTTGATAACTTCCAGTGACTGCTTACCGCATTAAAATCAACATCATCCGAAATTTTCCCCGACGGTGATAAGTTATCTACCGAAGGCAGACAGCAAACGAAGGCGACTCACGTGGAGCGGCAGAAAGCTAACACCTATTGACGCAACGTCCCCAGCGGGAGATGTTGGTGGAAAGTAGGAACAGCATCTGCAAGGGTTATTCCAAAAATTGGTATTATCGGTTCCTGAGATAGGACCCAATACAAGGAAAGCTAACAGTTGAGTGACGCTACGCCCTTTGCCGGAGAGGTTACTGGGAAAGAGGCACAGTTTTTAAGGACAGCTTGCACCCGATTAACAATTCACCTCCCCTTCGGGAGTTGAATTGTTAATGACAAATAACGAGAAGAGTTGGCAAAGGCTGCAGTACGGGTCAAATTAGGTTTACCTTTAAACATTCCGTTCCTTAAAACGAGGACAAAGCTTGACCTTTAATACCGCACAAATGACTGATCATAAGAAAAAAATCCAGGAGTTGATTGAACACAATAACGAGTTGGAGAATTATTTCCGCAATACGATCATCCCCCAGTTATACGTAGATGGTGCCTTAAAACTACAGAAGTTTACGCCACCCGCCATGAAACAGTTTACGCTTAAAATGGGCGATGTGGGCCGGCATATTGACGACATCAAAGATAACTTTCGCTTTCCTACCATCGTAGAGGATATTAAGTGTGTGGTGAAAAGCAACGAGATCTTAGAAAAAGAAATCCAGACTACTGACCTGCGCTGGTATGAGATGAACATTATTCCCTACGTGAAAATGAAGGACAACAGTACCGATGGTGTTATCATTACCTTCGTGGAAACAACCAGCAGAATTAAAGACTTAAAGGAGTTGGAGAACCTGGTATCTAACCATGAAATATTGTTAGATACCATTTCACACGACATCAAAAACCCGCTCGGTAATTTGGTGATGGCGATTGACTTGTTTAAGGATGGCGCTGCCGATGACAAAAAGGAGTTTAATGCCCTGATCAAAATTGTGGACAATGCGCTGCAAAAAATGCATAGGCTCATCAAAGAGTTAACCGAAGTAAGAAAGGGTGATCATCAATATAAAGCGGAAGAAGAGCTCTTGTGTTTTGAGGATATTTTCGAAGATGTTCGGCTCACTTTAAGTGATAATATTATTGCTGCCAATGCCCTCGTGACGAGTAAAATCAATATCTCGGAAATTACTTTTAGCAAAAGAAAATTAAGGACCATCTTGTATAACCTGATGTACAATGCCATTAAATTCAGGTCTAAAAAAAGGCGATCAAACATTGTTGTGAGCACACATAAACAAAAGGAGTTTATGGTAATCACGGTAAAGGACAATGGAATCGGCATCAAACAAAAACACCTGGATTCTGTATTTTCAAAATACTACAAACTGTCAGATGGTATGGAAGGCTCTGGCATAGGCTTGTATTTGGTAAAAGAAATTGTAACCCGGGAGGGCGGCAAAATTTTACTGAAAAGCGAGGTGAACAAAGGGACTGAATTCAAGGTCTTTTTGAAAATCTGATTTTCCTTGTCGATTGTTGTGTACAGCAACCTATCAGAAAAAACGTCTTCACGACTTCCCGTGTAAATCTTTTTCTTGCGGGTGAGGCGGTAAGGCACGGGCAATCATTCTCCCACAGCCACAGAGCTGGTTATAAAATCGTTGTATAAGTCTTTTTGATATTGCCTGGCACCCTCCCAGTTAATTTCCTTGCCTGAAAATAATTTTGATAAACCCCTCAATATAAAAGTGCCGGACACTGCACCATAGCTGTTAACTACATATTGCTCAAATGGTAAAAAGTTTTTAGGGTGTATCCTTATGCTGTTTAGGTTCATTGCAACATCGTCCTTAGTCCTTTTTTCCCTCTCCCGATTTTCCGAGCCTTTTGCCGGGTCAATAGCATGAACAATGGCAAGAAACTGCTTTGTAAACCGTTCATCCTTCAACACATCCGAATGAAAACCGTTTGAAAAAGGATTTTTTAGAAAGCCCGTCTTATCCTGAATGATTTTCTCCAAATGGGAGTCGCGGACAATATAAAATGGAGGTACATTTAGCAGCTTTGCATAGCTGTCAATTAAGACCTTAAATTCCATCAACGTTTTTTGGCCACGAAGGTTAAAGATCTTTTTTTGACTGGCTTTAAGTTTGGGTTCGTACGGCTTTTTAACGACCGCTGCCAATAACATGTTTTCTTCCTGCAGCACATGCCCTAAATTCTTTTGATTGATTTCGCTTAAAAATATTTCTTTTAAACGGGGCAGGTAAATTACATCGTTGCAGGCATACAGTAACTGACCGTCACTAAGTGGCCGGTTACCCCAGCCTGACCGTTGCTGCGACTTATCAATGTCAACTCCAAATTCAGCAAGCAGCAGGGCAGCATAGGAATTTTCAGTTCTGTTACACAATGATGCAGCTACCTGGATGTCGAATAGATTTTTAATATTACATCCAACCATTTTTAAGATACCCACATCGTTTGCCCCGGAGTAAAGCACCTTGCAGATATGGTCATTTTCAAAAACTGCCCATAAAACAGACAGGTTTTTTATTGCTAGGGGATCAATTAAAAAGCAGTTGCTGCCGTCAAATATTTGAATGAGCTCCAGGTGTATTCCGTACTGCGTATTAAAATCATCAAACTCCGTGTCTATAAAAATATCGGAACATAATTTTAAATGCGCCACTACCTCCACCAGCTTTTCTTCGGTATCAATGAATTCTAGCGGCAATTTAGTATGACTGTTTTTCACCCTGGATATTTTATTTTGAAACCTATTTTAAAATTGTTACAGCCAAGCCTGTTTGAGCCAACACAGCCCCCGCCCCACAGCAACAGCCACATGGGCTGCGACAGGCTTCTGAATGATCGCTCCAAACAGCAGCTCCGGCGGCAAGATACAAACCCTTTGCCTTGGTTCTAAAGAAAAATAGCTCCGGTACGGGCGAATTGCCGTCCTTCCGAAAGATGCAGTTAGAATCACCCTATTAAGATACATTTACCACTCAAAATCAATCCCACTATGGTAACCATCAGCAAGAACAACAATCATTATATTTTTAAAGTAAATGGCATACACCAACTGTGGGCTTTTAAAAGCGAGCTTTCCATTCCTGCAGAAAAGATCATAGATGCACACCAGGATACTGTTACCGTAAAAGGTTGGAAAGGATGGAGAGTACCAGGCACCCATATTCCCTGCATTATTACAGCAGGTACATTTTATAAGGATGGGAATAAAATCTTTTGGGATGTTTCAGATATTAAAAAAGCTATCATAGTTAACTTAAAAGACGAAGACTACAAACAACTCATTATTGAAGTAGAAAATCCGGAGGACGCTTTACGACTGCTGAACGAAAGTGTG